>NZ_CEEDBP010000003.1:0-264034 GCF_979252845.1 Belnapia sp. AC561 | reverse complement strand
CCCGCACCCCCATCACCCTGCGCCACCTGCTCACCCACACCTCCGGCTCCAGCTACAACACCTGGAACGCCGATATCCTCCGCTACATGCAGCAGGCCGGCACCCCCGCCATCGCCACCTGCCGCCGCGCCGCCCTCGCCACACCCCTCATCGCCGAGCCCGGCACCGCCTGGAACTACGGCATCGGCATCGACTGGGCTGGCCTGGCGGTGGAGGCCGTGACCGGCCAGACCCTCGCCCAGGTGATCGAGCAGAACATCACCGCCCCCCTCGGCATGGCCGATACCGGCTTCCGCCTCACGCCCGGCCAGCGCAGCCGCCTCGCCGCCATGCATGTCCGCACCGCGGAGGGCGGCCTGAAGCCCATCCCCTTCGAGATCCCCCAGGACCCCGAATTCCACATGGGCGGCGGCGGGTTGTACTCCACCGCGCCGGACTACCTCCGCTTCTGCCGGATGATTCTGGCCGGCGGCACCCTGGACGGCGCCCGCATCCTCTCGCCCGAAACCACCGCCGCCCTGGCCCGCCCCCAGATGGGCGCCCTCAAGGTCAAGCCGCTCCGCACCGTCCTCCCCAACGCCTCGCACGACGCCGAATTCTTCCCCGGCCAGCCCAAATCCTGGTCCTGCGCCTTCATGCTGAACCAGGAAGCCCATCCGGGGGGAGGCCGCAGCCCCGGCAGCATGGCCTGGGCCGGCCTCGGCAATACCTATTTCTGGATCGACCCGGTGCGGGACCTCGCCGGCGTGCTGGTGACGCAGAACCTGCCCTTTGCCGACCCGCGGATCCTCGAGGTCTTCGCCGCCTTCGAACGTGCCGCCTACGCGACTTAACCAGCCCCGCAGCGTTGTCGCCCCGAAGCCGGCCCGCCCCGGGCCGCCGGGAGACGCAAGTCACATGAGCAAGCCCACCAATACCTGGTATGTTGTCGCCGATGGCCGCCAGGCCCGCATCCTGACCAAGACCGACGACGGCATGCGGACGCTGCGCAGCTTCGACGCCTCCGGCAAGGGCAACGACGTCGAGAATGCCGATAGCGGCACCAGCCAGCTCAAGGCCCCCAAGGCCGATCCCAAGGACCAGGCCGAGGCCCATTTCGCCAAGGCCATCGCCGAGCACCTGAACGAGGCCATCCGCCGCCACCAGACCGACAGCCTGGTGGTCGCCGCCTCGCCCCAGGTCCTGCACGGCATCCGCGAGGGCCTGAGCAAGGAAGCCACCGCCAAGCTCGAGACGACGATGAGCAAGGACTACACCAACCTGCCCGACGCCGAGCTCGCCGCCCACTTCGCCTGAGCCTTGCGGTGACGGGCTGAAAGGACTATAAACCTACCGCCGGCCGGCGCGATTCGCCCGGCTGGCGGTACGGCCCGAAACCCCCGTGGCTACCGACCAGAATGCAGCAAAATCAATGCTTTGACCGACAAAATTTTTACCAGTTTGAGCCGAATTTCACGGAATTGAGCCGAATTGAGCCAATTTTAGCAGGATTGAGCAGGCTTTATTTCCGCTCGCTCCGCGGGTCCAGCGCATCCCGCAGCCCATCCCCCATCAGGTTGAAGGCCAGCACCACCAGGAAGATCGCCAGCCCCGGAAACACCGCCAGCCACGGCGCCTGGGTCAGGAAGCGCTGCGCCGAGTTCAGCATGGACCCCCAGCTCGGCGCCGGCGGCTGCTGCCCGAGACCGAGGAAGCTCAGCGACGCCTCCGCGATGATCGCCTCCGCGATGCTCAAGGTCGCCTGCACCAGCAACGGCGGGACGATGTTCGGCAGCACATGCAGCAGCCCCAGCCGCCAGGGCGGATTGCCGAGCGCCCGCGCCGCCTCCACCCAATCCGTCGCCTTGACCTCCAGCGTCATCCCCCGCGCCAGCCTGACGAACACCGGCGACGCGGTGATGGCGATCGCCAGCATCGCATTCTCCAGCGCCGGCCCGAGGAAGGCCGCCAAGGCAATGGCCAGAATCAGGAAGGGCACCGACAGCATCGCATCCGCAATGCGCGAAATGAGCGTATCGACCCATCCCCCCGCCAGCCCTGCCAGCAGCCCGATCGGCACTCCGATCAGCAGCGCCACGGTGACCGAGATCACCCCCGCCGCCATCGAGGCCCGCGCCCCCCACAGCACACGGGAGAGCACGTCCCGCCCGTTCTCATCCGTCCCGAACCAATGCGCTGCGGAGGGCGCCTTGCGGATGGCCGACCACGATGTCTGCAACGGATCCGCCGGTGCGATCCAGGGCGCCAGCAGCGCGGCCAGGATGAACGCCACCACCACCACCAGCCCAAACACCGCCAGCCGATGCCGCAGGAAGCGCCGCAGCGCCCGCCGCGCCGGGCTCTCCGCGTCCCTCATGCCGTCCGCAGCCGCGGATTGACCGCCATGTAGAGCACGTCCGCGACGAGGGAGAGCGTCACGAAGATCAGCGCCGTCGCCATCACCACGCCCTGCACCACCGGATAGTCCCGGTTGAATACCGCATCCACGATCAGCTTGCCGAAGCCCGGGATGGTGAAGATCTGCTCCGTCAGCACCGCCCCCGCCAGCAACCGCCCGAACTCGATGGTCCCGAGCGTCACCACCGGGATCAGCGCATTGCGCAGCGCATGCTTCACCACCACCGCCCGCTCGCCCAACCCCTTGGCCCGCGCCGTCCGCACGTAATCCTGCCCCAGCGCGCCGAGCATCGCCGCCCGCGTATGCCGCATCAGCACCCCCGCGATGCCGGATCCCAGCACGAAGGCCGGCATGATCGTCGTCGCCAGGGACTGCCACGGATCCTCGCTCAACGGCACATAGCCCGAGGGCGGCAGCCAGCCGAGCTCCACGCTGAACAGCAGGATCATCATGATCCCCAGCCAGAAATTCGGCGTGGAGATGCCGAACAGCGCCACGCCATTGGTCGCCCAATCCACCGGCGTGTCCCGCTTCACCGCGGAGAGGATGCCCGCCGGCACGCCGATGACGACCGCAATGAGGAAGGCCATCACCGCGAGCTGGAAGGTCACCGGCAGCTTGGTCAGGATCAGCGATGCCACCGGCTCCCGGATGCGCCAGGAGAAGCCGAAGTCGCCCTGCACGACGCGGCTGATCCAGCGGAGATACTGTTCCGGCAGCGGCCGGTCGAGGAACAGCTCGGCCCGGATCTGCGCCAGCACCACCGGGTCGCCGCGCTCCTCCCCGGCCAGGATCAGCGCCGGGTCGCCCGGCATCAGCTGCTGCAGCCCGAAGATCAGCACCGAAAGGATGAGCAGGGTCGGGATGATCTGCCCGAGCCGCCGCAGGAACCAGAGTGCCATGCTAGTTGAGCCTGAGGTCCTGCGGCCGGATCAGCCCATCGGCCACCGGGACGAAGCCGCTCAGCCGCGCGCTATGCGCCACGATGTTCTTGCGGTGCCACAGGTACATGCGGTGCCGGTCCTGCCGCAGCGCGATCTCCCAGACCTTGGCATAGATCTCCCGCCGCGCCGCGACATCGGTCACCGCCCGCGCCTCGTCCAGCAGCCGGTCCACCTCGGGGTTGCTGTACTTGCCGTCGTTCTGCCCGCCGCCGCTATGGCTGAAGGTCCAGATGTTGCCATCGGGGTCCACCCGCCCCGACCAAGCCACCAGATAGGTCTCGAAATCCCCGCGGTTCGCCGCCTGCAGGCTGCTGGCGAATTCCATCGCGTTCAGCCGCAGGTCGAAGCCGGCCTCCTTCACCATGGCCTGGATCACCTCGCCGACCTGGCGCAGGTCCGGGTTGTTCGGGATGGTCATCTCGACCTGCACCGGCCCGGTCACCCCCGCCTCCCGCAGCAGCGCGCGGGCGCGCGCCACGTCGCGCCCCTCCGGCCGGAAGCCGGGAACATGGAAGGGATTGCCCGGCGGCACCGGCTGCGCCGTCGGCACGTAGAAGCCCTCGTAGACCACCTGGTTCACCGCCTGGCGGTCGATCGCCAGCTCGAAGGCGGCGCGGATGCGCGGGTCCCGCCCGAAGGGCGTGTTCGCGCGGGGACCGTTGCCGAGGTTGTAGCTGATGCTCTGGTAGCCGAGCTCGTCGTAGCTGACGACCTTCAGGCGGCGGTTGCGCTCCACCGTCTTGACGTCGTCCGGCTCGATGGTCTGCACCATCTCCAGCGCGCCGGACTGCAGGTTGGCGAGCCGCACCGTGTTGTCCGGGATCGGCTGGAAGACGATGCGCGGGATATGGATGCGCGCCGCATCCCAGTAGCCGGCGAAGCGCTCGACCACGATGCGGTCCTGCGCCACCCGCTCGACGAAGCGATAGGGCCCGGCGCAGACTGGCGCATTGCCGAAGTTGCGCCCCGCCGCCTCGGCCGCCTTGGGGCTGACGATCATGCCCGCACGGTCGGTGAGTTGCGACAGGAAGGGGGAGGAGGCCGACTTCAGCCGGATGCGGATGGTCCGGGGATCGACCACCTCCACCGCTTCGGCGATGCCGATCTCGCCGCGGCGGAAGCTGCCGGACAGCGTCAGGTGGCGGTTCAGCGAATAGCGCACGGCTTCCGCATCCATCGGCTCCCCGTCATGGAAGCGTACGCCCTCCCGCAGGGTGATCCGCAAGGTCTTCGGATCCTCCCAGGCATAGCCGGTGGCGAGCTGCGGGACGATCTCCAGCTTGTCGTTGATGTCGAAAAGCTTGTCGCAGAGCGAGGCGAAGACGATCCGCCCGACGAAGGTCCGCGCCAGGGTCGGGTCGAGGATGTCGGGATCCTCGCGCAGGCCGATGCGAAGCGTCTGGTTCGGCGCCTGGGCTTGTGCCGCCGCCGTCAGCGAAAGCGCGGCGAGCGCGGCGAAGACTGTCCTGCGGATCATGCGGGGGCCCCGGTCGGTGTGAAGAAGGCTTGCAGCCGTCGCAGCCGCTCGCCGCCCGCATCGGTCTCGTGCAGGGCAGGGGCGGGGGGCAGGCGGTCCTGCAGGTGGCAGGCGGCGCGATGCGCGAAGCCCGCCAGCAGCGGCACCTGCTCCCGGCAGATCGCCTCGGCATGCGGGCAGCGGGTATGGAAGCGGCAGCCCGGCGGCGGGGCGATCGGGCTCGGCACGTCGCCCTCGATCGGCGGCGTCTTGGACCCGGTGCCAGGCACCGCGGCGAGCAGGGCGCGGGTATAGAGATGCCGCGGCGTGGCGAAGACCCGCTCCGCCGGCCCTTCCTCGACGATCTGCCCGAGGTACATCACCGCCACCCGGTCGGCGATGTGCCGCACCACGCCGAGGTCGTGGCTGATCAGCACGAAGGTCAGGCCGAGGTCGCGGATCAGGTCGCCCAGCAGGTTCACCACCTGCGCCTGCACCGAGACGTCGAGGGCGCTCACCGGCTCGTCGCCGATGATCAGCTTCGGCCCGCTGGCCAGCGCCCGGGCGATGGCGATGCGCTGCCGCTGCCCGCCGGAGAATTCATGCGGCCAGCGCCGCGCGCTCTCGGGCCGCAGCCCGACGCGCTCCAGCAGTTCGGCGACCCGCGCCCGTTCCCCGGCGCGCGGCACGATGCGATGCAGCCGCAGCGGCTCGGCGATCGCCGCCTCCACCGTCATGCGCGGATCGAGGCTGGCGAAGGGGTCCTGGAAGATGAGTTGCATCTCCCGCCGCCGTGCCCGCAGCGCGGCAGCCGACAGCGCCCGCAGGTCCTCGCCCTCGAAGCGGATGCTGCCCGCATCCGGCTCGATCAGCCGCAGCGCCAGCCGGCCGAGCGTCGACTTGCCGCAGCCGCTCTCGCCGACGATGGCGAGCACGCTGCCGCGCGCCACGCTGAGCGAGACGCCATCCACCGCCCGCACCGCACCGCGCGCGCGCCCCAGCATGTCCCGCACCGGGAAGTGCTTGCGCAGCCCTTCCAGCTCCAGCAGCGCCTCGCTCACGCCGCCAGCACCTGGTCGAGCGGCGCGCGCCAGCAGGCGCTGGCATGGCCCGGCGCCACCGTCGCCAGCGGCGGCTGCCGGGCGCAGTCGGCGGCGCGGAAGGGGCAGCGCGGGGCGAAGCGGCAGCCCTCGGGCGGATGCAGCAGGTCGGGCACCGTGCCTTCGATGCTCGCCAGCCGTCCGGCGCCACCCTCGATCCGCGGCGCCGCGCCGAGCAGGCCGACGGTATAGGGATGCTCCGGCCGGGCAAACAGGGTCGCCGCCTTCGCGCTTTCGGCGACCCGCCCGGCATACATCACCACCACGTCGTCGGCATGGTCGGCGACCACGCCGAGGTCGTGGGTGATCAGCACGATCGCCGTCCCGGTCTCCCGCTTCAGCTCATCGAGCAGGGCCAGGATCTGGGCCTGCACCGTCACGTCGAGCGCCGTCGTCGGCTCGTCGGCGATCAGCAGCTTCGGCTTGCAGGCCAGCGCCATGGCGATCATCACCCGTTGCCGCATGCCGCCCGAGAGCTGGTGCGGATACTGCCGGGCGCGCCGTGCCGCCTCCGGGATGCGGACGCGGTCGAGCAGGGCGACGGCGGCATCGAAGGCGGCGCGCTCGCCCATCCCCTCGTGCAGCCGCAGCACCTCGGCCACCTGCTCGCCGGCGGTGAAGGCGGGGTTGAGGCTGGTCATCGGTTCCTGGAAGACCATCGCCAGCTCGCGCCCGCGGCGGCCGCGCCATTCCTCCGGCGCCAGGGTCGACATCTCCCGCCCGCGCAGGCGGATGGAGCCGGAGAGCCGCGCCGCGGTGGGCAGCAGCCCCATGATGGCCAGCGCCGTCACCGACTTGCCGCAGCCGCTCTCGCCCACCACCGCGAGGGTCTTGCCCGCCTCGACCGAGAAGGAGATGCCATCCACCGCGCGCAGCGGCCCGCGGTCCGTGGCGAAGGTCACCGCGAGGTCGCGGACATCGAGCACCATCAGGAGGTCGGTCCCGCCAATGCCGTCTCGATCACCACCCGGTCGAAGACGCCGGGATGGTCGCGCCCGGCAAGGAAGCGGCGGAAGCCGGCATAGCGCTGGCGGGAGACCGCGTGCAGCCGGCGCAGCTCGGCCAAGGGGTCCGGGTGGTCGTCGACGCGGATGTCGAGGTCGGGGTAGGGGTCCCGGCTGGCGACCTGCAGCGCCGCCGATTGCTTGCCGCGCTTGTCGCCGCCGGCGGCCTCGCCGGCCTCGAGCGCGGTCAGCAGGCGCTCGGCCATGGGCTGTCCCGCCGCGGCCAGCCAGGCATCCCGCGTCGCCTCCACCACCTGCGGCCCGGCCAGCATGTTGCCGGCGACCGAGACATCCGGCCCGGCCACATGGCCGCACCAGTCGACGCAGGCGGTGCCGGTGTGCTGGACGATGGTGCCGTCGGCGGCGAGGAGATGGAACTGGCGTTGGTCCCGCCCGGCATCGGCGGCGAGCAGCGCCTCCAGCAGCGCGGCCGGGGCCTCGCCGGCGCGCAGCCGGTCCATGCCGAGGATGCCGAGCATCGGATTGACCAGGGCCTGGGTGGCCAGGGCGCCGAGCCCGCCCTCGATACGGGGGCAGACGGCGCCGACGGCGAAGAACCGCGTGGCGACCGCCACGCCCAACTCACCGGTCTCGGGATCTCGCGCCAGGATCGACCATGTCATCCCGCAGTACTGCCATGCCGGCAGCGCGGCGCAAATCCCCTTGGCGGGTCAGCGTTGGCGGGGCTGGTAGCTCACTGCCCGCGCCGTGGTCATCGGCGACACGCCCTGCAGCGAATAGCCGCGCGGGGAGGCAGCCTCCGGCGCATCGGCCACCTGCTCGTAGCGGGCGCTGCGGCGCAGCGGCAGGCCGGCGAAGGCGGTGCCGCTGGTCGCGGCGTCATCCGGGCGGTTGTAGATGAAGCCATAGGTCGGATAGGTGCGGCCGAAGGCCTCCGCATTGTAGCCCGACTGGACCTTCACCGCGGACCAGTCGTTGCGGTCGGAAACATCGACCACGCTGATATTCTGCATGACGCTGCCGCGGCGGATGCCGGGGCCGCCCCAATTGGCATGGTCGATCCGCACTTCGCGGGAATTCAGCACCTGCCGCACCACGGCGACATGGCCGCGGGACATGCCGGGATTGGCGCGGAAGGCCATGACCGCGCCGGGCTCCGGCCGCTGGCCACGGTCATAGAGGCCGGCGGCATTGCCCCACCAGTCGCCGCCATTGCCGGTGACCTGCATGCCGGTGACGGCACGGGCATAGGGAACGCAGGAGATGCCGCCCTCGCCGCCGGTGCTGGCATAGGGTCGGCTGCGGCGATGGCTGCCGCCGATGCGGCCACGGCCGGTCGCGGCGACTTGGCGGATGCCGTGGTTGCGGGCCTGAAGACGCCCCGAGGCCTGGGCCGTTGCGCCCGGCAGGCGGACCGCATTCTGACCGGGCCGGGCGGCATTCGACTGATCCCGCTGCGCCGCCTCTGCGTCACCAGACGCCGCGAAAGCACCGAGCAGTGCAGCCACCATCCAACCCGTCCGATGCATCCGCATACCAATCCCCCTGTACGCGCCGACCGCATGTTCGCGAGGCCGTGTAACCCAACGACACGGTTTGGTTATCCGGGGGATGCCGGCGGGGGCAACCGCTGGCGGTGTAACACGCCGAAATCTGCGGTGATTCGTTTGTTGACGGAGGTGTTACCCGTCTCTGAACGGAGAATTGTCCTAAGGTTTGTCGAAAAAATGATCCGTGCCACAGTGTGGTGGCAAGATTGCAACAGATACGGAAAAGGCGGCGCCCGGAAGCGCCGCCTTCAGAATCGATTCACTTTCGCCTAAATTCAGGGCAAAGCGCTGCCGTCTAGGGCGATTCCGTCAACTGAATCGCCGATCTGCCTCAACGGCAGGCGTTGACCATGATTTCGACGAGGTGGCGCGGGTCGGCCATGTTGGCCTCGACGCAGGCGCGGGCCGGGCGGCCGGCATCGCCGAGCCATTCCACCCAGACCTTGTTCATGGCGTCGCGGTCGCGGATGTCCTTCAGCCAGATCTGGGCATTCAGCAGCCGGGTATTGTCGGTGCCATTGGCCTCGAGCGCGGCGGTGATCTTGGCCACGACCTGCTTGGTCTGCCCGGTGATGTCGAGCGAAAGGTCGTCGGCGGTCATGCCGGCGAGGAAGACGAAGTTGTGGTACTCGACGGCGGACGACAGGATGGCATTGCTGCCCTGGCGGGTGATCTTGGACATGGGCGGGACCCCTCCGTTGCGGATGAGGGGTTCTAGCCCGCCGGCACCCCGGGTGGAAACCCGGGGCTTCGTTCGTCAGGGCACCGAATAGGTGCTGCCGGAGGCCGCGGCGCCGATCATCGTCTCGAAGACCGAAACGCCATGGATGGCCTGGTCCAGCGGCAGCGGATAGGCCGGACCGCCGGCGACCGCCGCGGCGAAGGCTTCCAGCTCCGCCGCCTCGATATCGAATTTCGGGAAATCGCGGGTCCAGCCCTCGCCCTGGACCGGGGTATAGACGAGTTGCTGCTGCCCGCGCATCTCGAGCGAAGCCTTGGTGCCGAACAGCGCCACCCGCCAGGCCTGCGGCGCCAGGGACAGGGTGGCGAAGGTGCAGGTGGCGCCCGAGGCGAAGCGGGCCAGCATCGCCGTGGTGTCGTCCACATGCGGCGAGACGCGGGGGAAGGACTGCACCGTCACGGAGGCGAAGGGCCCCATCAGGTTCACCAGCATGTCGACCATGTGGATGCCCATGCCGCCCATGCCGCCGAGCGGGCTCTCCTCCCGGTCGGCCCGCCACATGCCATCCTTCCAGTTGGCCGCGGCGGGGCCGCTGATATGGCCCTCGGCGTGGAGGATTGTGCCGAGCGCACCCTCGGCCAGCATCTGCTTCATGACAGCCGTCGCCGGCAGGAAGCGGCGGTTGTGGCCGAGGGCGAGCACCACCCCGGCCTTGGCGCAGGCGGCGACCGCGGCCTCGGCGCTGGCCTTCGACAGGGTGAAGGGCTTCTCGCAGAAGACATGCTTGCCGACCGCGGCGGCGGCGATGACCTGCGCGGCATGCTGCTTGTGCGGGGTGGCCAGCGCCACCGCCTGCACCTCGGGGTCGGCCAGCACCGCCTCGTAGCTCGGGTGCAGGCGGATGCCCTGCTCGGCGGCCCAGTCGGCGGCCTTGGCCGGGGTGCCGGTGCTGCCGGCGACGAAGCGGAGGCCCGCATCGTTCTTCCGCTGCACGCTCTCGACCAGCACGCGGCCCCAGCGGCCCATGCCCACGACGGCTGTCTTCAACATGTCTCGGAGTCCTGAAGGGGATCGGCGGGCAGCCTATCCGCCGCTCCGTCCTTCAGGAAGCCCAGGGCCAAAGGCCTCAGAGGATGAAGTCGCTCGCCACCAGCGCCTCGACGTTCTTCACGGTGATCATCAGGTCGGCCCGGCCATCGCCATCCACGTCGCCATGCACCCGGATGTCGCCATCGACCTGCAGCAGCAGCAATTCGCCGGCCTTGCCGCTGAAGGCCTCGACGATCCGGAAGGCCTGGTTGCCGGTCGCCGGGCCGGCGTCGATCTGGCTGAGGTCGATCAGGTCGCCCTCGGCATGGCTGAAGTCGAGGATGCGATCGATCCCGCCGGCCCGCGACGACTCCGCGACGCTGTTGTAGATGAAGCGATCCGCGCCGGCGCCGCCGAGCAGGGCATCCGCCCCGAGGCCGCCGACCAGGTCGTCATTGCCGGCATCGCCGTAGAGCCGGTCGTTGCCCAGGCCGCCGCTGACGTAGTCGTCGTCGCCGCGGCCATGCAGCGTATCGGCCTCCGCCCCGCCGCGCAGCGCATCGCGGTAGTCGCCGCCTTCCAGCCTATCTGCCGCATCGGTGCCGACGACGACATCCTGCTCGACGGTCGAGGTGCGGGAATAGGGGATGGCGGTATAGGGATGCACCGTCAGGCTGATGGAAAGATCATCGACCATCTCGCCCAGCCGGTAGTCGCTGCCATAGGGCGTCGGGATCGCCTCGGCCAGCAGGGCGCCGACCAGCTTGCGGTTCAGGATTTCCCAGAAATCGGTCTCGTTGGGATAGGAGACAATGAAATCATTGATGAAATTCGCGATGGGAACGAAATTCGGATACTCGAAGGGATTGGTCAGGCCGAGGCCGGGCCGGTAGTCGTAGGAAATATCCAGGTCGATGACATGGATGCCCTGGTGTTGGACCGCGTAGTCATCCAGCGAAAAATTCCAGCTTTCCCTCGGAACCGTCGACATCCCGCTCTCCCGCGCCATCGGCATTAGTCCAGGCGCGGCCCCCGGAGGGGAGGCCGAAACCTGCGCGGGATTATCCTCTCGCATACTTCGTAATTTTGTATACGAGATTCTGAAGACGTTGCCGATCCGGTGTATTCTTCAGGCGGATAGGAATTCCAGCAGCAGCCGGCTGACCTCGGCCGGCTGTTCCTGCTGCACCCAGTGCCCGGCGCCGGGGATCAGGTGGCAGGCGGTCATCCGCGTGCAGGTCTCCTCCCGCATCCGCTCCAGCGCGCCCGGGGTCTGGTAGACGCCCCAGTCGCTGGCGCCCGAGATGAAGGCGGCGGGGACACCGATGCTGCGGCCGGCGAAGACCTGCTGCTCGGCCTCGAACCGCCCGGAGGTGCGGCAGCGGTACCATTGCAGCCCGCCCTGGAAGCCGGTGCGGGCATATTCGCCGGCATAGACCGCCATCTCGGCCTCCGGCAGCCAGGCATTGGCGGCGATCTCGGCCGGGGACGGCATGTCGGGCGCGACCTGCTCGCCCATGCCCTTCGCCAGGTCCATGATGTAGTAGCCCGGCAGCTCGGCGAGCGATTCCGCGTCCCAGCCCGGCAGGCGGTGCGGCCGGTTCACCGCCCAGTCGGCGCTCTTCACGTGGTAGTAGGCGCGGAGGAAGGCATGCAGCCCCTGCGGCGCATGCTGCATCTCCGCATTGGCCGGGCGGGTGCTGTAGTACCACTGGTAGTGCTTGCGCGGCCGCGGCAGCGCCGCCAGCGCGGCATGGATATCGGGGCGCGGCGCCGGCCTTGCCTCGCCGAGCGGCAGGGCGGGGACGCCGGTGAAGGGCGCGCTCATCAGCGCCAGCCGAGGGAAGATGTCGGGCCGCAGCAGCGCCGCCCAGCCGGCGACCGAGGCGCCGAAATCATGCCCGACCACCGCATGCACCCGGCGCAGCCCGAGCGCCGCCAGCAGCCCCATCGCGTCCCGCACCAGGTTCTGCATGCGGAAGGGGGCGAGGTCGCCGTCGTAGTCGTCGCTCCAGCCGGTGGTGCGGCCATAGCCGCGCTGGTCGGGGGCGATGACATGGTAGCCGGCGGCGGCCAGCACCGGCATCACCTTGCGCCAGGAATAGGCCAGCTCCGGGAAGCCGTGCAGCAGCAGCAGGCAGGGCCGGCCCGGGGTGCCGGCTTCCAGCAGATGCATCCGCAAGCCGTTGATGCCTTCGACATGGCGGGCACGGATGCCGGGCGGCAGCAGGGCCTGATCGATTGGGGCCAATTCGGCCATGGGGTTTCCTCCTTGGATGGTCAGCAGGGCCGCGGATGGCGGCCGGCAGGCGTCGCCATCAGCGGCGTTCCTCCAGCACCGCGACCATGACCGGCAGCTTCTTCAGCCCCCAGGCCACGACCAGCAGCGACAGCAGCATGGCGAGGATGGTCGGCAGCCTGAGGCCGAAGAATTCGCCGGCGGTGCCGAGCGCCAGCGCGCCGCTGGCCGGGCAGGCGCGGGTGATCATGCCCCAGAGGCTCAGCACCCGGCCGCGCATCGCCGGGTCGGCGGCATTCTGCACCAGGGTCTGGGTCGAGATGCCATGCACCGAGCCGGCGGCGCCCATCAGCATGGCGCAGGCCAGCGCCAGCGGGAAATACGGCGTGGCGACGAAGCCGATGGTGAAGAGCGCCTGCGCCCCCACCGCGCCGACCGCCAGCGCCACCGCCCCGGTCAGCCGGCCGCGGCTGGCGACCCAGAGCCCGGAAAACAGCGCGCCGATGCCGATGCTGGCGGTCAGCAGCGCCAGCCCATCGGGGCCGCGCAGGAACAGCCGCTCGACGAAAGGCGGCAGGATCTCCTGCACCCCGCGCATGAGGATGGAGGCGACGGCGGCGAAGCCGAGCAGCGGCCCGATCCCCGGATGGGTGCCGGCATAGCGGAAGCCTGCCGCGGCATCGGCCCAGAGGCTGCGGTCCGGCGCATGGCCGCGCCGCGCCTCGGCCGCCACCCGCAGCATGGGCATGGTGAAGGTGGCGATGAGGTAGGCGGCGCTGTTGAGGAAGACCGCCGGCGCCACCCCGGCGAAGGCGATCAGCGGGCCGGCGATGGCCGGGCCGATGAAGCGGGCGACGTTGAAGCAGAGCGAATTGGCAGCGACCGCCGCCGGCAGGTCGGTGCGCGGCACCAGCCCCGGCATCAGCGACTGCCGCGCCGGCTGGGCGAAGGAGGAGGCGATGCCGCTGCACATCTCGAGCGTCAGCAGCAGGCCGATGGTGAGGTGGCCGGTGGCGATCAGCAGCCCGACCGTCGCCGCCTCCGTGGCGATCACCGCCTGGGAAGCCATGGTGAGCTTCACCCGGTCCATCCGGTCCGCGACGGCGCCGGCGATGGGGCTGAAGATGACCGCGGGGGCGAGGTCGCAGAAGGCGACCATGCCGACCCAGAAGGCGCTTTTCGTCATCTCCCAGGCCAGCCAGGTCACCGCGATGCGGTGGACCCAGAGCCCGGTCCAGGAGGTGAGGGAGGCGGTGAAGAAGAGCCGCGCATCCCGGTGCGACAGCGCCCGCCCCAGCGCGCCGAAGGCGGCCGGGCCGCGAAACGCCATCGCCGGGCAGCCCGCTCAGCGCTGGCGCGGCGGCAGCTGGGTATTCTGCTGGACGCAGTCGGCGGCGATCCGGTCGCGCTCGAAGATCCGGCCGAGCCGGTCGGTCTCGCTGCGCTGGGCATAGATGCTGGCCTCGGTGCCGACCCGGGCGTCGCGCTCGTCCTCCCGCATCAGCTGGCCGCGGTCGCGCATGGTGACGATGCGGTCGGCGTCGCTGCGGCAGCCGGCGGCGATGGCGGCCTGCTCGCGCACCACCGGGCTCGGCGGCGGCGCGGTGATGACCTGGCCGGGGGCGGGGCCACGATAGGGGGTGGAGGCCACGGGCAGCGGCTCCGGCCGCGTGGTGCAGCCGACGAGGCCGGTGGCCAGCAGACCGAGCAGGATCAGGCGGTTCATGGGGGGTCTCGTCATGCGGTGCGGCCCAAACTGGCGCGGTGGGGAAGGCCACCCGAGGGCAGCGGACGGGACAATAGCCTGTGCAGCCCGGATTCGTCGAACCGCGCCGCGCCATCGAGCGGCATGGCCGCCGCAGCCTGCAGCAGGCTGGGATGCAGCTCGATCCCCATGGGCGTCACGCTGAACAATTCGGCCAGCCAGCGGGCCCGGCCCAGCACCTCGACCAGGGCCAGCAGGCGGAGGCAGAGGCTGAGGCCGCCGAGGGTATCGAGGCCGACCGCTTCGTCGATCGCCTCGGCCCAGGCGCCGGCATCGCGGTCGGCGATGGCGAGCTGGGTGGGCGCGGAGTCCGGGCCCCCATTCGGCCGGGGAAACAGCAGGACCCGCGGCGGGCCCCAGGCGCGCCGGTCGGCGGCGGCACGGGCCAGGTCCCAGGCGGCCAGCAATTGCCGCGGCAGGACCGCGGGCAGATCTTCGGGGGGGAGGGGGACGGCGTAGGTCAGGGCGCCATCGGGCGCCCGGGCCACGCGGATGGGTTCAGGCATCGGGACAATGTGGGGCCGGCGGAGGGCTGGCGCCAGCGCCGCGCGCGGGTAAGCTTCGGTGGATGACCGATCCCAGCAGCATGACCGCCACCGAGGCCGCCCGCCGCATCCGTGCCGGCAGCCTTTCCGCCGCCTCCCTGTGCGAGGCGATGCTCTCCCGCATCGCCGCGCGGGAGGGGGTGGTGCGCGCCTTCGTCCACCTCGACCCCGCGCTGGCGATGCGGGCGGCCGAGGCGGCGGATGCCGCGGCCAAGGCCGGCCGGGCCGGGCCGCTGCAGGGGCTGACCTTCGGGGTGAAGGACGTGCTGGATACCGCCGACCAGCCCTCCCAATACGGCTCGCCGATCTGGGCGGGGCACCGGCCGCGGTCGGACGCCGCCTGCGTCGCCCTGGCGCGGCGGGCGGGGGCCGTCATCCTCGGCAAGACCGTCACGACGGAATTCGCCACGCGCCACCCGGGCGCCACCAGCAACCCGCACAACCCGCGCCATACGCCGGGCGGCTCCTCCTCCGGCTCGGCGGCCGGCGCCGGGGCCGGCTTCTTCCACGCCGGCTTCGGCACCCAGACCGCGGGCAGCGTCATCCGCCCCGCGGCCTATTGCGGGGCGGTCGGCTTCAAGCCGAGCTTCGGCACGCTGCACCGGGCGGGGATGAAGGTGATGTCGGAGTCGCTCGACACCATCGGCGTCATCACCCAAACCGTCGGCGATGCGGCGCTGGTCATGGCCGGGCTGACCGAGGGCGACTACGGCGACCCGGAGGCGAAGCCGGGCCGGGCACCGCGGCTAGGGCTGTGCTGGGGCCCGACCGCCGGGCAGGCGGCGCCGGAGACGCGGGCGGCGATCGAGCGCGTCGCCGCCGCCGCGGCGCGGGCCGGGGCGGAGGTGGTGCCGCTGGAGATGCCGGACGCCGTGGTCGCCGGGCTTACGGCGCATGCCGCGGTGATGAACGGCGAATCCGCGGAGGCGCTGGCCTGGGAGCTGGACCATGCGGCGGCGCAGCTCTCGGCCGGGCTGCGGGAGCGGATGGCATGGGGCCGCGACCTGCCGCGCGCGGAGAAGGAGGCCGGGCGCGCCGCCTTCGCCACGGCGCGGGCGGCCTTCGCCGATGTGGTGGCCGGGGTCGACGCCATCCTGACGCCGAGCGCGCCGGGCGAGGCGCCGGAAGGGCTGGGCGCGACCGGCGACCCGGCCTTCAACTCGCTCTGGACGCTGTTGCACGTGCCCTGCGTAACGGTGCCGGTCGGGATGGGGCCGCTCGGGCTGCCGCTGGGGGCGCAGATCGTGACGGGCTTCGGCCAGGACAGGGCGGCGCTGGCCTGGGCGGAGTGGGTGCGGCAGGCGCTTTAGAAAGGAAGATTGGGGAGAAGGTATTCTCCCCAGGCCCCTCATCTATTTTTCTGAGTCGGGTACGCGTCGCTTCGGCTACCTGACCCCGGCAAACCCCGGCGCCTTGCGCAGCGCATCCGTCGTGTCGAAGTCCCGCAGCACGGCGTCGTCGGCCATCTCGACCTCCGCCACCTTTTCCGCATGCTTGCCCGCCAGGTGCCGGGCGCCGACGTCGCCGCTGATGCTCATCATCTCCGGCAGATACTCCATCGCCCAGAGCATCGGGTTGCCCTGCTTGCCGCGGAAGGTCGGCATGACGATGCTGCGGCCCTCCTCCGGGTCGAAGGCGGCCATCAGCCGGTCGATCATCGGCCCGGCCACCAGCGGCATGTCGCCGAGGCAGATGACGACTGCGTCCAGGTCCTTCGGCAGCGCCGCCAGCCCGGCCTTCAGGCTGGCCGAGAGGCCTTCGGCGTAATCCTCCGCATGGGCGAAGATGACGGAGCGGCCGGAGAGCGCCTGCTCCACCCGCTCATGCTCGTAGCCGGTCACCACCACGACGGGCCGGGCGCGGGAGGCGAGGGCATTCTCCACCACGCGCGCCACCATCGGCACGCCCTGGTCGTCCTGCACCAGCAGCTTGTTCAGCGGCGCCATCCGCCGGCTGCGGCCGGCCGCCAGCACCAGGGCGGCGATCTTGCGGCCGCGCCGCGGCGCCTGGGCCGGGCCGCCGAGCGCCGCCTGGGCGCGCGGCAGCGGCCGCGCCTCGATCTCCTTCAGCAGCCCGCCGACACCCATGGCCATTACGTCGCGCGGCTTCACCGCGAGGCCGGCGAACAGCCGCTGCAGCACCCAGTCGATACCGTTCAGCTTGGGCGACTTGGCGCAGCCCGGCAGGACCAGCGCCGGGATGTCGTCGATATGGCCGAGGCAGATCAGGTTGCCGGGATCGACCGGCATGCCGAAATGGTCGATGGCACCGCCGGCCCGGACGATCGCCGCCGGTCCGACGTCGCGCCGGTCCACCACGGCGGAGGCGCCGGCGATCAGCAGCACCTGCGCCCCGGCCCGCTTCAGCCGGTTCAGCGCATCGGAGACGGCCGGGGTCTCGTGCCGCACCCGCTCATGCGGCAGCAGCGTGCCGCAGAGCGCCTCGACCCGGTCGCGCGTCACCTCGACGGCGCCCTCCATGACGCTTTCCTTCACCCCCGGCAGCTCGGTCAGCACGAGGCCGACCTTCAAGGGCCGGAAGGGGTGGAGCGACAGCGCCGGCACCCCGGCGATGGCGCCCTGCTTCGCCTGCAATTCCGCCACCTGCAGCACCGGGCCGGGGACCGAGAAGGGGATGACCTTGATGGTCGCCACCATCTCCTTGGCCGAGACCGGGACATAGGAGGCGAGGGTCGCGACCGTCAGCGATTCGTCCAGCGCATTCAGCCGGTTCACCGTGGTCGGGTTGACCACCAGCAGCCCCGCCGCATCGGCAAAGAGATTCACGCGCCCGGTGGAGGCGCGCGAGCGGGCCAGCAGCGGCCCCATCAGCGCATTGGCGAGGCGATCCGCCGCCTCGTCCTCCGGCACGTCGCCGGGTTCCAGCCGGGCGGCGATGACGCTGCCGACACCGCCGGCCTGCAGCGAGGCGACCGCCGCCTGGTCCAGCACCGTGCCCTTCTTCAGGACCTTTCCGGTGAGGCGGATGGTATGGGCGAGGATGGCGCCGCGGGCTTCCTCGAGCGGCGTGGGGCCGAAGATCATGCGGCGGCAGCGGCAGGGGCGGCAGCGGGCGCGGCGCGCTGCGCCAGGGCCGCGCCGCGACGGGCGGCGACGACCTCGGCCAGGATCGAGAGCGCGATCTCGGGCGCCGTCACCGCCTCGATGTTGAGGCCGACCGGGGCATGGATGCGGCCGATGGTCGCCTCGGCATGGCCCATGTCCACCAGCCGCGCCACCCGCTTGGCATGGGTGCGGCGGCTGCCCAGCGCGCCGATGTAGAAGCAGTCCGACTTCAGCGCGATGTCGAGGCCGGGATCGTCCAGCTTCGGGTCATGCGTGAGGGTCACGACGGCGGTGCGGCTGTCGGGCGCCAGCGCGGCGACGGCGTCGTCCGACCATTCATGGACCAGGGTGATGCCGGGGAAGCGCTCGGCCGTTGCCCAGGCGCGGCGGGGATCGACCACCGTCACCGCGAAGCCGACCTCCTGCGCCATCGGCACCAGCGCCTGGGCGATATGCACCGCGCCGACGACGATGAGCCGCAGCGGCGGGTTGTGCGGGTGGATGAACCAGGCGGCGCCATCGACGGTGAGATTGGCCGCTGCATCTTCCCGCAATGCCTTGGCCGCGGCCTCGGCCAGCGGCGCCGGCACAGCGGCGCCGGGAAAGAGGAACTGCGTGCCATCGGTCAGCCGCGTCAGCAGCGCGACCGGGCGCTTCGCGTCCTTGGCCGCGCCGAGCGCCGCCAGCACATCCGGCGTCATGCCAGCTTCTCCACGAAGACCTTCAGCTTGCCGCCGCAGGCCAGGCCGACTTCCCAGGCCCGCTCGTCGGAGATGCCGAAATCGAGCAGCTGCGGCGACCCGCTCGCCATGGTCTGCTTCGCCGCATCGGCGACGGCACCCTCGATGCAGCCGCCGGAGACGCTGCCGGCCAGCTTGCCGGAGAGGCTGACGGCCAGCCGCGAGCCGGCCGGGCGGGGCGAGCTGCCCCAGGTCTCGACCACGGTCGCCAGCGCCACGGTCTCACCGGCCGCGCGCCAATTCGCGGCGGTCGCCAGGATGTCTTCCGAATCGCTCATGCCACCAGTCTCCTTACGGGCTGCGGCCCGCTCAGCGTCGCCACCAGGGCGCGCAGGCTTTGCAGATTGTGCACCGGGCGGAACTCATCCACATGGGGCAGCATCGCCCGGATCCCCTGGGATCTGGGCTGGAACCCCTCCCAGCGCAACAGGGGGTTCAGCCAGATCAGGCGGCGGCAGGAGTGTCGCAGCCGTTCCGTCGCCTCCGCAAGGCCCTTGGCGCCCTCCCGGTCGAGCCCGTCGGTGATCAGCAGCACCACCGCGCCCTGGCCAAGCACGCGCCGCGCCCAGTCCCGGTTGAAGAGCTCCAGGCTCTCACCGATGCGGGTGCCGCCGGACCAGTCGGGCACGACGTGCGAGACCATCTCGAAGGCCACCTCGGCATCGCGGCTTTTGAGCTGGCGGGTGACGTTGGTCAGCCGGGTGCCGAACAGGAAGGAGCTGACCCGGTCGCGGTCGTTGGTGACGGCATGCAGGAAATGCAGCAGCACCTGGGCATAGCGGGACATGCTGCCGGAGATGTCGCACAGCGCCACCAGCGGCGGCGGCCGTTCCACCCGGCGGCGGCGCTCCAGGCTCAGCACCTCGCCCCCCGTGCGCAGGCTTTCCCGCAGGGTGGCACGCAGGTCGGTGGCGGGGCCGGAGGGATCGGGGCGGAAGCGCCGCGTCGGCTTCGCATCCAGCGGCAGCACCAGCTTGCGGATCTCCTGTTTCGCGGCGGCGATCTCGGCGGCCGACATGGCCTCGAAATCCATGGCCTGCAGGCGTTCGCGCTCGCTGACCGTCATCGCCACCTCCACGGGCGGCCTCTCCTCCGGCGGCTGCGGCGGGGTCGGCGATTGCTTGGGCTGGTTCAGCGCCTCGGCCAGGCGGCGGCTGGTGGGCGGGGCCTTCTCGCGTTCCTTGAAGCCGTCCAGCATGGCCATGGCGGCGGCATTGCGCCCGGCCTCCGGGTCGCGCCAGAACAGCAGGAAGGCCTGGTCGAAGATCTCGAATTGGTCGCGGCGATGGACCATCACCCCACGCAGCGCGGCATGGACCTGGCGGCGGTCGCCGATCTCGACGAAGCGCAGCGCTTCCATCGCCGCCATGGTCTCGCTCGGCCCGACCGGCACGCCGGTGCGGCGCAGCAGCCGGCCGAAGGCCAGGATGTTGCCGGCCAGCGCGCCGCCGCCGGCGCCTTCCCCGGCGGTGGCGAGGGCCATCGCCTCGCCGAGGTCGGCCGGCATGTCGCTCAAGCGGGCTTCGTCTCCGCCACCAGCCGGGCGGCCTCGGCGCCACGCAGCTTGGCGATGTCGTCCTGGTACTTCAGCAGCACGCCCAGCGTCTCGTCCACCGCGGCCGGCTCCAGCTCGCGCGCATCGAGCGCCGCCAGCGCCGCGGCCCAGTCGATGGTCTCGGCGACGCCGGGCAGCTTGAAGTAGTCGCCGGTGCGCAGCTTCTGCACGAAGGCGACGACCTGGGCCGAAAGCGCCTCCGGCACCTGCGGCGCGCGCAGGGTCAGGATGGCGCGTTCCCGCACCGCATCCGGGTAGTCCACCCAGTGGTACAGGCAGCGGCGGCGGATGGCGTCATGCACCTCCCGCGTGCGGTTGCTGGTGATGATCACCACCGGGGGCGTCGCCGCCTTGATGGTGCCGAGCTCCGGGATGGTGAGCTGGAAATCGGCCAGGATCTCCAACAGGAAGGCCTCGAAGGGCTCGTCTGCGCGATCGAGCTCGTCGATCAGCAGCACGGCCGGGCCGCCTTCTGGGGACAGCGCCCGCAGCAGCGGGCGTTCCTGCAGGAAGCGGCGGTCGTAGATGCCGCGCTCTAGGCTTTCCCGGTCGGCGCCGCCTTCGGAAACCTCGGCCAGGCGGATCGCCATGAGCTGCTTGGCGTGGTTCCACTCATAGGCCGCGGCCGAGAGGTCCATCCCGTCGTAGCACTGCAGCCGCACCAGCCGGCGCGGCAGGCCGGCGGCGAGCACCTTGGCGATCTCGGTCTTGCCGGTGCCCGGCTCGCCCTCGAGAAACAGCGGCCGGCCCATCTTGAGCGCGAGATGGACCGTGGTCGCCAGCGCCCGGTCGGCGACGTAGCCGCCGGCCGCCAGCAGGCGCTGCGTCGCCTCGACCGTCCCGGGCAGGTCGGTCGCGCCGTGGTCGGTCCCGCTCACAGGAACAACAGCACCAGGATCACCAGCATGATGGCGGCGCCGCCCCAGAATTGCAGCGGCAGGCCGAAGGGCTCGAAGGCGGTCAGCAGCCGCAGCGGCTGCACCGCCACCGGGTCCACCGCACGCGGGTTCGGCCGGGAGACCGGCTTGCCGGAAGCGCTGGGGCCATCCGCGCCATGCATGGTCAGCGGCCCGGGGCCGCCGGCATCGGCGAGGTATTCGGTATCGGTGCCGGGCACGGCATCAGCGGTCGGCTGCCCGGACCCGGCCATGGCGGGCGCGGGGGTGGCGATCACCCGGCGGGGCGCGCCCTCGGTCATGCCGGTGGCGACCGGCACCTCATCCGTCACGGGCGCTTCCGCCACCGCTTCCTCCGCCGGCGCCGGCGTCAGCCCGGCGGCGAAGCGGTTGAAGAACTGGTCGGCCATCTGCTTCGCGGTGCTGTCGATCAGCCGGCCGCCGAGCTGGGCCATCTTGCCGCCGACCTGCGCCTTGACGCTGTAGGTCAGCAGGGTCTCGGACGGACCGATCTCCTCCAGCGCGACATCGGCGCCGCCCTTGGCGAAGCCCATGGCGCCGCCGTTGCCCTCACCGGTGATGGTGTAGCTGGCGGGCGGGTTGAGGTTCTCGAGCTTCACCTTGCCGCCGAATTTCGCCGACATCGGCCCGAGCTTCAGCGCGACCTTGGCCTGGAACTGGTCGTCGCCGATACGCTCGACCGATTCGCAGCCAGGAATCGCGGCCTGCAACGACTGCGGGTCGTTCAGGGCTTCCCAGACTTGCTGGCGCGGCGCGGGGATGCGCCGCTCGCCGGTCATTTCCATGCTTGGCTCCTGAGTTTGGGGGGGACCTTAGAGCAGATCGCCGAAGGCTCAAATCGGCCCGCGGCGGGTTTCTGCCCCTGGGGATGGGCTCTGGCGGCGGCACCGGGCCGGGGAGACCCCGATCCGGTACCGGCCCGGGTTGCGGCGGCGGCGGAAATGCGGCTGGTTGGGTCCATGTCCGAGACCCTTGCCCGCCGCGCCGTGCCGCCGGCCTCCGGCGCGATCGCCACGACCGGATCCCGGGTGCGGGACCGGGGTCCCGGCTTCGCGCCGGTCGGCACGCTGCCCACGTCGGGTGGCGGCACCATCGTCCAGGGCGGGCCCTGGGGAATGCCCGCCGGCACACTGCTGCTTCTCGCCATCGGTACCCTGCTTGCCAGCCGCATGGGCACCACGGGCGCCGCCCCGGTGCTGATCCATCCCTCGCTGCGCGCCAACGCGCCTCGGAGGCGGAAGGTTCACCGGGCCGGCCGCATCATCGCCTCGCTGGCCCTGGACGACCGCCGGTGACCCCGCATCCCGCCGCGGTCGACCCCGCCGCCCTCTCGCTCGCCTGGGGGCTGCCCTTCGCCGGGATGCTGCTCTCGATCGCCCTCATGCCGCTGCTGGCCGGGCGGATCTGGCACCACCACTACGGGAAGATCGCCGCCGGCTGGGCGCTGCTGCTGGTGCTGCCCTTCGCCGCCACCTTCGGCCCGGCGGCGGCGGCGGCCGAGGTCTGGCACGTGCTGCTGCTGGACTACATCCCCTTCATCGCCCTGCTGCTGGCGCTCTATGCGACGGGTGGCGGCGTGCTGCTGAGCGGACGGCTGGTAGGCACGCCGGCGACCAATACCGCGCTGCTGGCGGTGGGGACCCTGATCGCCAGCATCATGGGTACCACCGGCGCCTCCATGGTGCTGATCCGCCCGGTGCTGCGGGCCAACCAGCACCGGTCGCGCAAGACCCATACCTTCGTCTTCTTCATCTTCCTGGTCAGCAACATCGGCGGATCCCTGACCCCGCTGGGCGACCCGCCGCTCTACCTCGGCTTCCTCAAGGGGGTGAGCTTCTTCTGGACCACCACGCATCTCTTCGGCGAGTTCCTGTTCTGCGCGGTGCTGCTGCTCGGCATCTACTGGCTGCTCGACAGCTGGATGTGGGCGCGGGAACGCCCGGCCGCCGTCGCCGCGGAGGTGGCGGCGCATACCCCGCTGCGGATCGAGGGCTGGTGGAACCTGGCGCTGCTCGGCGGCGTCGTCGCCGTGGTGCTGGCCCAGGGCGTCTGGCAGCCGGGCGAGCTGGACCTGTTCGGTGCCCCGATCGGGCTGGAACGGCTGCTGGCCATCTTCGCCTTCCTGGCGCTGACCTATGCCTCCATGCGGCTGACGACACCGGCCCTGCGGGAGGCGAATGGCTTCGCCTGGGGCGCCATGGCGGAGGTCGCCAAGCTGTTTGCCGCCATCTTCGTCTGCATGGCCCCGGTGCTGTCCATCCTGAAGGCGGGCGAGGCCGGGGCGGCCGGGGGGCTGGTCGCGCTGACCACCGATGCCGCCGGCCAGCCGATCCCCTGGGTCTATTTCTGGCTGGCCGGGGCGCTGTCCAGCTTCCTCGACAATGCGCCGACCTACCTGGTCTTCTTCAACCTGGCCGGCGGCGACCCGGCGGCGCTGATGGGGGAGGGGGCGGCGACCCTCGCGGCGCTGTCCTGCGGCGCGGTCTTCATGGGGGCCAATAGCTACATCGGCAATGCGCCGAACTTCATGGTGAAGGCCATCGTCGAGGAGCAGGGGGTGCGCATGCCCAGCTTCTTCGGCTATTGCGCCTGGGCGGTTGTCTTCCTGATCCCATTGTTCATCCTGGCGACCTTCGTCTTCTTCCGCTGAGGAAATACCCCATGCCCTATGTCATCGGCGCCGATGTCCCCGAGGAACCCGCCGGCCATCGCTTCGCCCGGCTGCTGGAACGCCCGGGGATCCTGCAGATGCCCGGCGCGCACAACGGCATGGCCGGGCTGCTGGCGAAGAAGGCGGGGTTCGAGGCGCTGTACCTCTCCGGCGCCGCCATGACGCTGTCGATGGGCATCCCCGACCTCGGCATGATCACGGTGGACGAGGTCGCCTTCCACATCCGCCAGATCGCCCGCGCCACCGCCCTGCCGCTGCTGGTCGATGGCGATACCGGCTATGGCGAGGCGCTGAACGTCATGCACATGGTCCGCACCTTCGAGGATGCCGGCGCCGCCGCCGTGCATCTGGAAGACCAGCTGCTGCCGAAGAAGTGCGGCCATCTGAACGACAAGAAGATCGCCGACGCCCACGACATGGCGGCCAAGGTCGCCGCGGCGCGCAAGGCCCGCCGGCACCTGTACATCATCGCCCGTACCGATGCCGCCGCCAGCGAGGGCATGGACGGCGCCGTGGCGCGCGCCAAACTCTTCCTCGACAGCGGCGCCGACGCGATCTTCCCCGAGGCGCTCAACAACCGCGAGATGTTCTCCGAATTCTCCCGCCGGATGCGGTCGGAGGGCTATCCGGACGTGAAGCTGCTGGCGAACATGACCGAATTCGGCCGCACGCCCTTCTATACGGCGGAGGAATTCCAGGCGATGGGCTACCAGATGGTGATCTGGCCGGTCTCCGCCGCCCGCGTCGCCAACAAGGCGATGGAGGAGCTCTTCGTCTCCATCCGGCAGAATGGCGGGACGCACAAATTGGTCGACCGGATGCAGACCCGGGCCGAGCTCTACGACACCATCAACCTGCATGCCTATGAGGCGCTGGACAGCAGCCTGATCCAGACCATCGTCCCGACGGCGATGCCGCAGCGGGGCTGATCATCGTGACGCCGTAGGGGCGGGCAGGGCGCCGCCCCTACGGTGGGGCGGTTCAGTCGCCCGCGGCGGCGGCCGCCACCGGCTGATGCGGGATGCTGTCCGCCGGCAGGTCCTCGAAGTCATCCGCCCAAAGGTTCAGCATCGCGCCTTCCGCATGGAAGCGGGTGCGCAGCTTGTGCCGCACCGCGGCCTCGATCCGGTCCTGGGCCTTGGTGAAGCACTGCAGCACCTCGGCGGTCTTGAAGTGGCGCTTGGCGCTGATGTCCTGCAGGGCGCCGAGGGAGATGGAGCAGGGCACGAGCACGCCCGCCTCCTCGACCTCGAACAGCACGCGGCGGCCGTCGAGCCGCGCGGCGCGCACGCCATCGGTGTACGTCGTCTCTTTCGGCATGGCCGGGGTCCCTAGGATGTTGGACGCCCCATTGCGCCGTCCTGCCGAAATGGTCCCGCTTTCGCCGTAATTCAATCCCGGCGATGCTTCGGGAAGTCCTCCGGCGCCAAGGCTCCAAGCTCTGTGAGCAGCAACGGCCAGGATCGCAACCCCTCGTCGAGCGAGCTCAGGCGAAAGAACTCATTGGGTGCATGCGCATCCTCGTCCGGCATAGCGAGGCCGAACATCAGGCTGTCGATGCCGAGGCTTTCGTGGAACAGCGTGGTGATGGGCACGGTGCCGCCGGCCCGGGTCCGCACCGGGCGGCGGCCATGGATCCACTCGGTCACCCGCTCCGCCGCCAGCAGCAGCGGATGCTGCGCGCCGAGGACGAAGGCGCGGGTGCCGCCGGGGCGGTAGTGGAATTCGAGGGCGACGCCCGACGGGCAATGCGCCTCCAGGTGCCGCTTCACCGCCTCCTGCGCCGCCGCCGGCTCCTGCCCCGGAACCAGGCGCATGGTCATCTTGGCATGGGCCTCGCAGGGCAGCACGGTCTTGCCGCCGGCACCGGTATAGCCGCCCCACATCCCGTTCACCTCGACGGTGGGGCGGACGGTGGTGCGTTCCCGCACGCTGTAGTCGGGGTCGCCGAAGGGCGTGGCGCCGAGCTCGGCGTACCAGGCGGCCTCGTCGAAGGGCAGGGCGGCGGCCTCGGCGCGGATGTCCTGGGTCACGTCCATGGCGCCGTCGAGGAAGCCCTCGACCCGGATGCGCCCCTGCTCGTCGTGCAGGGAGGCGACGAGCTTCGCCATCTCGTGCAGGGCGTTGCGCACCGCGCCGCCGACCCGGCCGGAATGGGCGTCCTTCGCCGCGGTGCGGAGGCTGAAGGCCAGGGCGGTGATGCCGCGGCAGCCGACGCTGACGCTGGGGAAGCTGGTGCTGGCGCGGCCGCCATCGGCCGAGAGCATGGCGTCGGCGGCCAGCAGATCCCGGTACCGGTCGATGATGACGGGGAGGGAGGGCGAGCCGACCTCCTCCTCGCCCTCCAGGAACAGCTTGATGTTGACCGGGCAGCCGCCCTCCACCGCGAGGAAGGCGCCGATGGTCTCGACCGCGATCAGGGTCGAGCCCTTCACGTCCGAGGCGCCGCGGGCATAGATTCGGCCGTCGCGGATGGTGGGCTCGAAGGGCGGGGATCGCCAGAGCTCCAGCGGGTCCGGCGGCTGCACGTCGTAATGGCCGTAGATGATGATGGTGGGCCGGCCCGGCGCGCCGAGCCAGCTCGCGTAGATCGCCGGCTGGCCGCCGCCGTCGAGCAGCCGCACGTCACCCAGGCCGAGCGCCCGCAGCCGGTCGCAGAGGAAGTCCCGCGCCGCCGCCATGCCGCCGGCATAGGCCGGGTCGGTGCTGACCGAGGGCAGCCGCAGCAGCGCCAGCAGCCGGTCGAGGATCGCCTCCCGCTGGCCCGCGAGGTGGTGGCCGACCTGCTCGCTCATCCTGTCCGCTCCTCATCCGGGGCCCGCCGCGCGACCAGGGCGGTATAGCCCAGCAGCACCAGCCCGGCGCTGGCCATCGCCGGAATGGCGACGCCCGGCCCCCAGTGATCCGCCAGGGCGCCGATCGTCAAGGCCCCGGCCGGGCCGAGGCCGATGCAGGTGGTGACCAGTCCGAGCACGCGGGAGCGCGCCTCGGCCGGCGCCTGGGTGACCGGCAGCGCGGTCTGCAGCGCGGCAAACAGCGCGGTGCCGATCCCGCCGACCATCAGCACCGCGACCGCGACCGGCAGCGACCCGGCCGAGGCGACCACCAGCAGGCAGAGCATGAAGAAGGCGCATCCCGCCACCATCAGCGGCGCCGAGAGCGGGATGCCCCGCCGTGTCGACAGGGCGAGGCCGGTCAGCAGCGCCCCGGCCGGCTCCGCCGCGGTCAGCAGCCCGATCTGGACGGGGGAGGCGTCGAAGGCCTGGGCGCCCAGCGCCGGCAGCACCGCGGTGAAGCTGAAGCCAAACAGGTTCATCGCCAGCGTCACCAGGATCACCGCCTGCAGCGCCGGGAAGCGGCCGACGACCCGCACCGCATCGACCACGTCGGCGGCGAGCTGTCGCGGCCGCAGCCGCCGCGGCACCTGGGCATGCCGCACCCCGCCGAGCAGGCTGGCGGTCACCAGGTAGCAGCCGGCGGCAACGCCATAGGCCGCCGCGAGGCCCAGCCCCTGGTACAGCGCCCCGCCGATCAGCGGCCCGAGCATGCGGGTGGTGTTGTTGGTCAGGCTATCCGTCGCCAGGGCCGGGACCACGTCGCCCTCGCCGGCGACCTCGGTCACCATGCGGCGGCGGGAGGCCATCTCCCCGGTCCAGACCAGCCCGCCGAGGAAGCTGGAGACGCCGAGGTGCCAGGGGTGCAGCGCGCCGGCCAGGGCCAGGGCGAGGATGCCGCAGGTGCTGGCGCAGCTCAGCGCCTGGCCAGCCATCAGCAGGCGGCGGCGGTCCAGCGTCTCCGCCAGCGCGCCCGCGACCGCGCCGAAGACCAGCATCGGCAGCGCCCGCACCAGGGCGAGGAGGGAGACCGCCAGGGCCGAGCCGGTGACCTCGAAGATGTAGACGCCGGCGACCAGGATCTCGACCCAGCGCATCGCATTGGCGAGGCCGCCGACCGCCCAGAGGCGGACGAAGTCGGGCTGCGCGAAAAGGCGCTTCAACGGGTGGGACCTTGGGTCCCGGGCCATCCTTGGGCCCATCATCGGCGTGCCGGCATCGCCGCCAGCCTCCCCCGCCGGGGCCGGAATGTCGAGGGGGTGGCAAGCGCCCGGATCGGGTGCAGGATCGCGCCAAGCCATCCGGAGGAAACGACCCATGCCCCATGCCCAGGCGAGCGGCGCGCGCATCTGGTACGAGGAGGCCGGCACCGGCCACCCCATCCTGTTCATCCACGAATTCGGTGCCGACCACCGGGAATGGGAGGACCAGGTGCGGTTCTTCTCCCGCGAATACCGCTGCATCACCTACGCGGCCCGCGGCTATCCGCCCTCGGATGTCCCGACCGACCCCAAGCTCTATGGCCAGGACTACGCCGTCGGCGATGCCGTCGCGGTGCTGAAGCACCTCGGCATCGCCAAGGCGCATATCGTCGGCCTCAGCATGGGCGGCTTCGCCAGCATCCTCTTCGGCATCCGCCACCCGGAGATGGCGAGCTGCCTGGTCCCGGCCGGCGCCGGCAGCGGCTCCCCCAAATCGGACCAGGCCGCCTTCCGCGCCGCCTGCGCGGCCCGCGGCGAGCAGCTCATCGCCCAGGGCTGGCCGGGCGAGCTGGCCGAGGAGACCGGACATTCCCCGACCCGCATCCAGCTCAAGAAGAAGGACCCGCGCGGCTGGGCCGCCTACATGGACCGGCTCGCGCAGCATTCCGGCCTCGGCACCGGGCTGACCATGAAGCATTTCCAGGGCGAGCGGGATTCGATCTTCGACTGGGAGGCGGAGCTGCGGCGCATGACCGTGCCGACCCTGCTGGCCGTTGGCGACGAGGACTGGCCCTGCATCGAGACCAATATCTTCCTGAAGAAGGTGCTGCCGAATGCCGGGCTCTGGATGGCGCCGCGCACCGGCCATGCCATCAACCTGGAGGAACCGGCCGCCTTCAACCGCGCGGTGGCGGAGTTCTTCTCGACGGTCGAGCGGGGGCGCTGGATGCTGGGCTAGCGGCGCGGCTAGGGAGGCAGGGCTTCAGCCCGCCTCCATCTCCTCGCGCAGCATCTCCAGCTCCAGCCATTCCTCCTCGGCCTTGGCCAGTTCCGCCTCCTTCGCCGCCAGGGCCGCGTTGAAGCGCTCGAACCGCGCCTTGTCCCGGCTGTAGAGGCCCGGCGCGGCGAGCGCGGTGCGGATGGTGGCGATCTCGCCGGTCAGGGCCTCCATCCGCGCGGGCAGGCTCTGCAGCGCGTGCTGCTGCTTGAAATTCAGCTTGCGCTTCGCCGGTGCCGGCCCGGCGACCGGGGAGCCCGGCCGTGCCGCCGCCGTCCGGGGCTCGGCGCCGGCCACCGCCTTCGCCTCCACCCCGCGGCCGCGCTGGGCCACCATGTCGGAATAGCCGCCGGCATATTCCTGCCAGCGCCCTTCGCCCTCGGCCACGATGACGCTGGTGCAGACCCGGTCGATGAAGTCGCGGTCGTGGCTCACCACCAGCGCGGTGCCCTGGTAATCGGAGAGCAATTCCTCCAGCAGGTCCAGCGTCTCGAGGTCGAGGTCGTTGGTCGGCTCGTCCAGCACCAGCAGGTTGGAGGGCTTGGCGAAGGCGCGGGCCAGCATCAGCCGCCCCCGCTCGCCGCCCGAGAGCACGCCGACCGCGGTCCGCGCCTGGTCGGGCACGAAGAGGAAATCCTTCATGTAGCCGACCACATGCCGCGCCTGGCCGCCGACATGCACCTGTTCCGACTTGTCGCCGGTCAGCGCCTCCGCCAGCGAGATCGCGGGGTCGAGGCTCTCGCGGCTCTGGTCCAGCGTCACCATGGACAGCCCGGTGCCGAGCCGGATGGTGCCGCTGTCCGGCTGCAGCCCGCCGGTCAGCAGGTTCAGCAGGGTGGTCTTGCCGGCGCCGTTCGGGCCGATGATCCCGACCCGGTCGCGCCGCAGCACCCGGGTCGAGAAGTCGCGCACCACCGGCGGCGCATCGCCATAGGCCTTGGTGACATCCTCCATCTGCGCCACCAGGGTGCCGGAGCCCTCGCCCTCGCTGGCGACCATCCGCACCGTCCCCGCCGAGCGCAGCGCCTCCCGCCGGCGGGTACGCAGGTCGGCCAGCTCGCCGACGCGGCGCATGTTGCGCTTGCGCCGGGCGGTGACGCCGTAGCGCATCCAGTGCTCCTCCCGGACGATCTGCCGGTCGAGCTTGTGCCGGGCGCTTTCCTCCTCCTCCAGCACCTGGTCGCGCCAGGCCTCGAAGCTGGCGAAGCCCTGGTCGATGCGGCGGGTGGTGCCGCGATCCAGCCAGACCATCGCGCGGGACAGGGCGGTCAGGAAGCGCCGGTCATGGCTGATGAGCACGAGCGCGCCGCGGAAGCCGGAGAGCTCCTTCTCCAGCCAGGCGATGGCCGGCAGGTCCAGGTGGTTGGTCGGCTCGTCCAGTAGCAGGATGTCGGGGTTGGGCGCCAGGGCCCGGGCCAGGGCGCAGCGCCGCGCCTCGCCGCCCGAAAGCGTCGCCGGGCTTTCCTCGCCGCTCAGCCCCAGCTCGCTCAGCAGCCAGCGGGCGCGGTAGGGGTCGTCGTTGGGGCCGAGCCCGGCCTCGACATAGTCCCAGGTGGTGGCGGCATCGCCGAATTCCGGCTCCTGCGGCAGGCTGCGCATGGTCGCGCCGGGCTGCAGGAAGCGGCTGCCGCGCTCCGGCTCCAGCGTGCCGGCGGCGATCCGCAGCAGGGTGGACTTGCCGGAGCCGTTGCGGCCGACCAGCGCCAGCCGCTCCCCCTGGCCGACCGACAGCGTCGCGCCGGTCAGCAGGGGGGTGGTCCCCATGTGGAGGTGGATGTCCTGGAGGATCAGAAGGGGGGGTGCCATGGCGGGTGGTTCCGCCACGCCGCTGCCCGCGTCAAGCCTCGGCGTCGCGCTGCGTCTCGGGCGCTACCCCTTGGACGGGGGCCGCCGGCGGGTCCGGCGGGGTTCGCGCGGCGGCCCGGCATCGATCACCGGTGGGCGCGGGGCGGAGGCCCAGAGCCGGCGATAGACATCCAGCGGCAGCATCACGAAGGCTTCCTGGCCATTGCGGGTCAGCACCAGCGGGCCGCGAATCGCCTGGTCGACCAGCTCCGGCACCGCGCTCTCGACCGCGGCGAGGTCGACCCGGGCCAGGCCTTCCAGCCCGGGCGCGGGATCGCCGGGGAAGAGGGTCTGGATCGGCTCATCCGGGTCGTCCTGCCATCCGGCCATGCTGCGCCGCCACTCCTCGCGCCGCCCCTGGGGCAGCCGCGGGATGCGGCGATGCGGCGTTGCCAGGATGCACGGCCGGGGCAGGCCCCCGCCAGGGGCTGGTTGGTCGCGTAACGTCGCCGCCGGGGCGGGTCCCGACCAGGGGATGGCCGATCATGGCGCGACGACAATCCAGGTTCGTCATGAAATTATGGACCAATCCCATTTCAGGATACGAACCGCACCGAATGGACGAAAAATCCAGGGGAAATCTGCACGCCAGGGTTATCAAAGTTCCGTTATCGGCCTAGAATAAAATCGGCTGACAAGGGGGCCGTTGTCGATGCGTCTGTTCCGGCTTGCCTTCGGTGCGGCGACGGCCCTGGTCGCGATCGCTCCGGCGGCATTCGATGCCGCCAAGGCCCAGTCGCCCGCGCTGGAAGGCCCGCCGCTGCAGCAGCAGACCGGGCCGGGCGCCGCGGCCGAGATCGCGATCGGCACGGTCCAGGTGACCGGCGCCCTGGCGGTGCCGGCGGCCGCGCTGGCCCCGGCCACGGCCGGCCTGGCCGGCGCCACCATCCCGCTGGCCCGGATCGAGGAAGCCCGGCTGGCCATCCTCCGCGCCTATCGGGAGGCCGGCTTCCCCTTCGCCGCGGTCAATGCCGGCGTGACCCGGCGCCCCGGCCCGCCGCCGGTGGCCGACCTCAGTTTCGCGGTGATCGAAGGCTTCGTCGCCGAGGTGAAGCTGGAGGGCGACATCGGCCCGGCCGGCACCCAGGTGCTGCGCTTCCTCAACCGCCTGATCGGCCAGCGCCCGGTCAGCGCCGCGGCGATCGAGCGGGCGCTGCTGCTGGCCCAGGACATCCCCGGCCTGACCGTGCGCGGCACGCTGCGGCCGCTGGCGAACGAGCCCGGCGCGCTGCAGCTGGTCGCCCAGGTCGAGCGCAAGAGCATCAGCGGCTACGTCAATGTCGACAACCGCGGCTACCGGCTGGTCGGCCCCTGGCAGGGGCTGCTGGTCGCCGGGCTGAATTCCTTCACCGAATTCGGCGAGCGGACCGAATTCTCGCTGTTCGGGGCGCAGGACAGCACCCAGTGGTTCGCGCAGAGCTCGGTCGATGCCTTCGTCGGCGGCAGCGGCCTCAAGGTGCGGCTCTATGCCGGCACCGGCGAGACCCGGCCCTCCGGCAGCCTGCGGCAGATCGGCTATTACGGCGCCACCCAGGTCGGCGGCGTCTCGGCCAATTATCCCATCATCCGCAGCCGGCCCATCAACCTCTATGCCGTCGGCAGCTTCGATGCCTTCGACGGCGTGGTCGAGACCGGCACCAGCGGCCGGATCCGCGCCAGCCGCGACGCCATCCGCACCGCCCGCTTCGGCTTCGACGGGCAATTGCTCGAAAGCTGGGTCCGCTGGCTGCCGGCGGCGACCAACATCGGCACCATCCGCGTCGCCCGCGGCATCGATGCGCTGGGCGCGACCCGCAACGGCTACGCGCTTTCCGGCCGCAGCGGGGCGGAGAACTTCGGCTTCGTGAAGGTCAGCGGCGAGGTCCAGCGCACCCAGCCGCTGTGGTCGCCGGGCGAGGGCCAGCTCGTCAGCATCCAGGGTCTCTTCGCCGGGCAATGGACCGACGACATCCTGCCGCAGGCGGAGAAATTCTACCTCGGCGGCAACCGGCTGATGCGCGGCTACTACGCCGGGCAGGTCACCGGCGACCGCGCCTGGGGCCTGGCGCTGGAGCTGCAATACGACATCGGGCTCGACCTGCCCTGGAACCTCGGCTTCGGCTCCAACCGCCTCGCCGCGCAATTCTACGCCTTCCGGGACATCTCCCGCGCGGTCGAGAACCGGCCGAACGATGCCAATCGCCGGCTGTCCTCCTGGGGCGGCGGCTTGCGGACGGTGCTGAGCGAGCGGGTGCAATTCGACCTGGAGGCGGTGAAGCGGGAGGTGCGGCGGCCGGATGGCGCCGCGGCCGATGCGCTGCACGAGACCGCGCTGCTGTTCCGCACCCTGGTCCGGTTCTGAGACCCGCCATGAATGCGACGACGATTGGGGACATGAACTGATGGCCGCACCAGCCTGGACGCGCCCGGGTCTTCTTCGGGCCTGGCTGCTCGGGACCACGGCGCTGCTGCCGGCGGCGACGGGCGCATCGGCCCAGGGCATCGCGCCGAATACCCTGCCGACCGGCGGCCAGGTCAGCGCCGGCACGGCCAGCATCAGCCAGTCCGGCAATGCCATGCAGGTGACGCAGGGCAGCAACCGCGCCGCGATCAACTGGCAGGGCTTCAGCGTCGGCGCCAATGCCAGCGTGAATTTCCAGCAGCCCGGTGCCGGGTCCTGGACCCTGAACCGCGTCACCGGCGCCGACCCTTCGGTCATCGCCGGGCGGGTCACCGCCAATGGCGGCGTCGCCATCGTCAACCAATCCGGCGTGGTCTTCGCCGCCGGCGCCCAGGTGAACGTCGGCAGCCTGATCGCCAGCGCGGCGAATATCACCAACGAGAATTTCATGGCCGGGAAGATGGTCTTCGACGGCCCGCCGCGGCCCGGCGCGACGGTCGAGAACCACGGCAGCATCACCATCGCCGACCGCGGCCTGGCCGCGCTGGTCGGGCCGCGCGTGGCCAATTCCGGCACCATCCGCGCCCGGCTCGGCCGCGTGGCGCTCGCCGGGGCGGAGACCTTCAGCCTCGACCTCGCCGGCGACGGCCTGCTCTCGATCGACGTGACCCAGGCGGTGCGGACGGCGGCCGGCGGCGGCGCCGCGCTGGTGACGAACAGCGGCGTCATCGAGGCCCAGGGCGGCTCCGTGCTGCTCAGCGCCCATGCCGCCTCGGGCCTGGTCGAGGACCTCGTCCGCCATACCGGCAGCATCGCCGCCAATGGTGCTGCCGGGCGCGGCGGCCAGGTGGCGCTGCGGGCCGAAGGCGGCGGCGTGCGCGTCGAGGGCAGCATCAGTGCGACCGGCCGCGGCCGGCAGGCCGGCGGCAGCATCGCGGTGCGCGGCAGCACCGCCACCACCATCGCCGGCACCGCGCGGCTCGATGCCTCCGGCGGGGCCGGCGGCGGCACCGTGCTGGTCGGCACCACCGGCGTCGGCCGCAACCAGGCGATGAGCGCGGCCACCACGGTGGAACGCGGCGCCCGGATCAGCGCCGATGCGCGCCGGCGCGGCGACGGCGGCACCATCGCGGTGAACTCCACCACCAGCACCAGTGCTCAGGGCAGTTTCTCCGCCCGCGGCGGGCGGCAGGGCGGCAATGGCGGGCTGGTCGAGCTCTCCGGCCAAAGGGCGCTGTCGATCGCGGCGCAGGTCGATGTCAAGGCGCCGGCCGGGCGCAACGGCACCATCCTGCTCGACCCGACCAGCATCGAGGTCGTGGCCGATGCCGATGCGCCGGCCGATGCCGGCGCGCCGCTGGCCACCGTCACCGCCAATACGGGTGCCAGCGGCACGGTGCTGAAGATACGGGCCTCGGATCTCGATGCCGCCGCCGCCAGCGTCACCCTGCAGGCGGCCGAGACCATCACCATCGGCGCCGCGGTCAATCTCGGCGCCAATACGCTGAACCTCTTCGCCGACGGCGCCATCACCCAGACCGGCGCCGGCACCATCACCGCCGGCACGCTGGTCATCCGCGGCTTCGGCGGCGGCAGCAGCGCGGCGGGCAGCGCCACGCTGAACCTGGCGAATTCCATCGCGACGCTGGATGCCGTCGTCACCGGCACGCTTCTCCTCAACAACGGCGGCACCCCGCTGGCGGTGACCCGGGCCCAGGGCAGCACCGTCACCCTGGCGACCACCGGCACCATCGACCTGAACGGCGCGGTCGGCGGCAGCGGCGCGGCCGTCTTCCTCCACGCCGACGGCACCATCAACCAGAATGGCGGCAGCATCACCGCGGCCAGCCTGACGGTGCGGAACAGCAGCGGTGCCGCCGCGACCGCCGGGGATGTCAACCTCGGCCAGACCAATTCCCTGAACGCGATCGACATCGCCTCGACCAGCAGCCTCACCCTGGTCAACGACGGCAGCGCGCTCTCCGTCGCCGGGCTGGCGGCGCCTGTGGCGACCCTGGCGACCGGCGGCGACATCGCCTTCACCGGCCCCACCCAGGTCGGCAGCACGCTGACCCTGCAGACCAATGGCAGCGTCAGCCAGTCCGGCGCGGGCAGCATCGGCACCGGGCTGCTGAACGTCACGGACCGGGCCAATTCCGGCGCGACGCCGGGCGCCGTCGCCCTCGGCACGCTGACGAACGCCATCAACGCGATCGATATCCGCGCCACGGGCGCCGTCGCCGTCAACAACGGTGGCAATCCGCTGCTGCTCACCCGGGCGACCGGCAGCAGCATCGCCATCATCGCCGGCGCCCTGACGGTGCCCGGCACGGCAGTGGTGCAGGCAGCGGCCGGCGGCACCATCGCGCTGCGCGTCGACAGCCTCGCCTGGGGCGGGCTGCTCGATGCCGGCACCACCGGCACGCTCGAGATCGGCCCGCGCAGCACTGCGAGCACCGTCAGCCTCGGCGCCGGCGGCGCCGCGGCGCTGCAGGTCGATCCCGGCAGCTTCGATGCCAGCCGGCTGATCGCCGGCATCGTCACCGTGGGCGAGACGACCATCGGCGCCAGCACGGTGCGCGGCAATGGCCTTGTCGTCTCCGGCCCGGTGGCGCCCGATGCCGCGGCGGTCGCCACCGCCCTCCGGCTGGTCGCCGATGCCGGCACCGCCATCTCGGTCGAGGCGCCGCTCACCCTGGCGGACCGCGCCGTCTCGCTGCTCGGCAGCGGCAGCATCGGCCAGACGGCGGCCGGCAGGATCACCGCGGCGGCGCTGACCGTCGGTGCGCCGGGCGGCGGCAATGCCGGGGCGGTGACCCTGAATGCGGTCGCCAATGCGCTCGGCCGCGCCGGCATCGCCTCCTCCGGCACCGTGCTGCTGGCCAATGACGCGACCCCGCTGACCCTCGGCGGGCTGAGCGGCACCGGCGCCACCATCACCACCGCCGGCACGCTGGCCATCGACGGCGCCATCGGCCTCGGCGCCGGGGTGCTGACCCTGTTCAGCGATGGCGCCATCAGCCAGACCGGCGGCGTGGTGACGGCCGGCAGTCTCGTGGTGCGCAATGCGGCCGGCGCCGCGGCGACGCCACAATCCGTGGCGCTGGATGGCGCCGACAATGCCATCGCCGCCATCGACATCGCCGCCACCGGCAGCGTCGCGGTGAGGAACGGCGCGACGGATCTGGCGGTGACGGCACTGTCCGGCAGCGGCGCGACCCTGACCACCGGCGGCGCCCTGAGCTTCAACGGCGCCACCGATCTCGGCGCCGGGACCCTGACCCTTCGCGCCGGCGGCGCCGTCACCCAGGCGAATACTGCGGCGATCACCGCCGGTACGCTGAACACCCGCGATGCCTCGGGCAACACCGCCGCCGCCGCCGTCACGCTCGATGCCGCGGACAATGCCATCGGCAGCCTGGATGGCGCGACCATCGCCGCCTATGCGCTGAGGACCAGCGCGGCGCTGACGGTCACCGGGCTGCGCGCGCAATCGGCGATGCTGACCTCGGCCACCGGCATCGGCATCTCCGGTGCGGTCACCGTGACCGATGGGCTGGCGCTGAATGCCCCGGCCATGAGTTCCACCGCCGTCATCACCGCCGCCACCCTGACCCTGCGCGGCGCGGATGGCAGCGCCGCCGCCAGCGGTGCCCTCGACTTCAGCACTGTGGAAAACGCGGTCGGCGCGCTGGACGCGAAGAGCGCCACCTCCATCCAGCTTCGGAACGGCACGACCGCCCTGCTGGTCACCCAGGCGGCGGCACCCCTGGTGCTGCTCCAGGGACGCGGCGCCCTGACGCTGAGCGGCGCCATCGGCGGCCCCGGCGCCACGGTCACCCTCGCGGCCCTGGGCGACCTGGTCCAGACCGGCGGCATCATCACCGCGGCGACCCTGTCGGCGAGCGCGACGAATGCCGGGCTCGACCTGCAGCGGGCCAATGCGGTGGCCAGCGCCAGCCTCGCCGCCGGCACCACGCTCGATTTCGCATCGGCCAGCACGCTGACGGTTACCGGCGCCTCGGGCACCGCCGTCACCCTCGCCGCGCCCAGCATCGCACTCGCCGGCGCGGTCGATGCCACCACCAGCCTGGCGCTGACCACCACGGCGGGCGCCATCACCCAGACGGCGGCCGGGGCCATCACCACGCCGCGGCTGGCCGCCGTCGCCGTCGGCGGCGGCATATCGCTCGATGCCGCCAGCGATGCAGCCGCGGGCAATGCCATCGCCCGGCTCGGCGCTTCCGCCAGCGGCGGCGGCATCAGCGTCTTCTCCCGCACCGCGATGGAAGTCCATGCGGCGGGCATCGGCGTCACCGCCTCGGCCGGCAGCACCATCGCGCTCGCGGCGCCGAGCCTGGCGGTCAACCAGGCGCTCGGCTTCGCCGCGCCCGATGCCGGCAACCGCATCACCCTGACGGCGGATGCGCTGACGGCGACGGCGGCCATTGATGCCGGGCCGACCGGGCAGGTCGCCATCCAGCCGCGCGCCGCGAGCCGCGGCATCGATATCGGCGGTGCCGCCGGCAATACGCTGCAACTCGGCGCGGCGACGCTCGGCCATGTCACCGCCGGGCGGCTGCTGATCAGCGCCGCCGGCACGACCGCCATCGGCCTCAATGCCGATCTGGTCCTGGCCGGGGTGGGGACGCTGGAGCTGATCGCCGGCACCGGCATCACCCAGAACGATGCCACGGGCATCACCGTCGCCCGGCTCTCGGCGACCGCCACGGCGGGCAGCATCGATCTCGGCGGGGCGAACCAGATCGGCGCCATCGCCGGCAGCACGCTCGATTCGACCATCGGCCTCTCGGCGACCGGCGGCATCACCCTGGTCAATGCCGCGGCGCTCGCGGTGGATGCCAGGGTGGTCGCCGGCAATGCCCGGACCATCGCCATCACCGCGACCGACCTGACCACCAGCGCCGGCATCGCCACCACCGGCAGCAGCGCCGGCAACCGCATCGACCTGCGGGCGGATACCGTGGTGCTCGGCGCCGATGTCAGCGCGACCGACGGCGTGATCAACATCCTGCCGCGGACCAGCGGCCGCGCCGTGCGGCTCGGCGGGGCGGATGGCGTCATCGCCAATACGCTCACCCTGCCGACCTCGCAGTTCCGCTTCATCCAGGCCGGCAGCGGCATGCTGCGCATCGGCGGCACGGATGCGACGACCACCGCCGGCCGCATCACCCTGGGCGGGGAGGTGCCGCTGCGCGCCTCCGTCAGCGGCGGCGCGGTCGTCGGCGGCAGCGCCGCGACGCTCGACCTGCGCGCGGCCGAGGTCGCCACCGATCCGGGCGTGGTCTTCGGGCTCAACGTCGGCAATCTCACCGGCACCACCAGCGCCGGCTTCCGGCTGAACGGTCCGGGCAATGCGATCGACACGCTCGGCGCGATCAGCGGCAACACCGTCGCCGTCTCGAGCGACCTGGCGCTGACGGCGAATGGGCCGATCGACGGCGGCCCCGGCCGCGTCGTCCTCGGCAGCGCCGGGCAGCTCACCCTGGCCGGGGATCTCCTGGCCGCGACCGGCGTCGTCCTCGCCGCCGATGCGGCGATCCTGCAGACCGGCGGCAGGATCGCCGCCCCGGTCGTGGAGGCCGGCGGCTTCAATGCCGGCGCGTCGGCGGTGAGCCTGCTGCGTGCCGCGAACGACTTCGGCGCCGTCGCCGCCGAGGCCAGCGGCGCGGTCCGGATCTTCTCCACCGCGGCAACGGCCGGCACGCTGTCCCTGGCCGGGCCGGTGACCGGCGCCAGCGTCGGCATCACCAGCGGCGGGAGTCTCGACAGCAGCGGCGGCGGCATCACCGCGACGGGCGGCGCCATCGCCCTGACCGCGACCGGGACCATCACGCTGGGCAATAGCCTCCTCGCCAGCGGCGACGTCACCCTGCTGGCCAATGCCGCCGCCGGCGTCAGCGCCATCACCCAGATTGCCGGCAGCATCCAGTCCGGCGCGGCCAATACCATCAGCCTGACCGCCGACGGCATCAGCCTGCTGGCGGCGGCGGAGTCCATCCGCACCGGCGCCGCCGGCACGGGCGGCCTCGTGCTGCTGCGGCCGCTGACCGATGGCCGCGCCATCACCCTGGGCGGCCTGCTGGCGAATACCCTCTCCATCGCCTCCGGCGCCGGGATCTCGGCCGGGCGGGTGCTGATCGGCCGGACCGAGGCCGGGCCCATCACCGTGGCGGGCAGTTTCGGCGTCGGCGCCGCGACGCTCGAGCTGATCACCGGCGGCGCCATCACCCAGGCCGGCGGCACGGTGCTGACGGCGGCCGGGCTCAGCGCCACGGCGGGCGGTGCCATGACCCTGGATGGGCAGAACCAGATCGAGGCGGTGGTCGGCAGCACCGCCGATCCCGCCAGGGGCCTGACCAGCGGCGGCAGCATCGCCCTCACCACGGCCAGGGCCGGCGGGCTGACGACCAGCGCCGCCATCGCCGCCGCCGATGGCGCCAGCGTCACCCTGCGGGCGGATGCGCTGGCGCTCGGCGCCACGGTCGGCGCCGGCAGCGGCAACCGCGCCGCGCTCAACATCCTGCCGAATACCATGGGCACCGCCGTCACCCTCGGCGCCGATGCCGCCGGGCTGGCGCTGGATGCTGCCGAGATCGGCTTCCTCCGCGCCGGCACCGGGCTGCTGCGCATCGGCGGCGACGGCAGCGGCGTCACCGCCGGGGCCATCACCATCGCCGGCGACCTGCGGCTGCGCGGCGGCAGCGCCTCGGCCGCGGTGCTGGACCTGCGCGGCGACAGCGTGGCGCAGACCGGCGGCGTCGTCGCGGTGGCGACGCTGACCGGCGCCAGCGCGGCGGGCGGCTTCGTGCTGGACGGCACGAACCGGATCGACAGCCTCGGCCTGGCCGGCGCGGGGAATACCCTCGCGGTCAGTGCGACCGGTGGCGCCGTCGCCATCGCCAGCGTCAATGCGCTGACGATGCGCGGCAATGTCACCGCGGCGGCGGCAGCGGGCAGCGGCACCGCGGGGGTCAGCCTGCGCGGCAATGGGCTGACCATCGGCGACGATGCGGCGCCGGCGAAGCCGGTGCTGGTGCAGGCCGGGCGCGGCGACCTCGTGCTCGATGCCGGCGGCGGCGCGCTGGTCACCACGGCCACCACCACCCTGCGGGCGCAGGACCCGGCCTCCCTCGCGGCGGAAAGCACCCTTGGCGACACCTTCGGGACGATCCGGCTCGGCGGCGGGACCGTGACCCTGGCGGGCATGCTGGATGCCGGTCGGGCCAGCGGCGGGCGCGACATCAGCATCAGCAGCAGCGGTGCCCTGGATGTCGGCACGGCGTCGCTCACCGCGCGGCGCGACATCGGCCTCACCAGCACCGCGGGCGGCGTCACCGTGCAATCCGGCGCCACCCTGGCGGCCGGGCGCGACATCGGGCTGACGGGCTTCGGCACGGTGCGGACCGATGGGACGCTGACGGCCGGCCGCAGCATCGGCGTCGGCAGCACCGGCGGCACCGTCACCATGGCCGGCACCGCCACCGCCGCCACCCTCGGCCCGGTGCTGGCCGATCCGGGCGCCGGCATCACCGTCAGCGGCCTCGGCGACGTCACCCTGGATGGCAGCCTCATCGCCACCGGCCGCAGCATCCTCGCCACCGCGACGACCGGGACCCTGACCGTCAACGGCGCGCTGGATGCGGCGACGGGCGGCGGCATCACCCTGAATGCCACCGGCGCCGATGGCCGCGTCGTCATCGCCGCGACCGGCACCCTCGACGGCGGCACGGTCACCATCAACGCCGGGCGCCAGCTTCGGCATTCCGGCCGCATCGGCGGCAGCGACATCACCCTGACGGTCGGGCCGAACGGCGCCCCGCTCTCGCCCGCCTTCGAGGCCACCAGCGGCAGCAGCATCATCGCCGGCGGCGCCCTGGCCATCGCCGCGCAGAGCGGCAACATCGGCCTGACCGGGGCCACCCTCCAGGCCGGGACGGCCCTGGGCCTCACCGCCCTGGCCGGCAGCATCACCCAGACCGGGGGCAGCACCACGGCGGCCGGCGCCGTCACCTTCCAGGCGGCGACCGGCATCGGCGTCACCAATGGCGGCGGCACCGCGCCGCAGGTCGGCTCGACCGGCGGCAGCCTGGCCTTCACCACCGGCACCGGCGACCTGGTCCTGACCGAGGCCGGCATCACCGCCGGCGGCACGCTGGGCCTGACCGCCACGGCGGGCGCCATCCGCCAGACCGGCGGCACCACCAGCGGCGCCGGGGATGTCACCCTGCGGGCGGGGACGGATATCGTCATCGCCCAGGGCAGCGCGCTCAGCCCGGCGGTGGTGACGGGGCTCGATACCCTGCCGGTGCTGCGCTCGACCGGCGCCGCGCTCGGCGTCTCGGCCGTGGCGGGCGATATCGCGCTGACCCATGCGACCGTCGGCGCCGGCACCACCCTCGGCCTCACGGCGAGCCTGGGCGGCCTGACCCAGACCGGCGGCAGCATCACCGCCGGCAGCACGCTCAGCCTGACCAGCGGCGGCGACACGGTGCAGCGCGACGGCGGCCGGATCATCGCCCCGGTGCTCACCGGCGCGGCCGGCGGCAGCGTGAGCCTGATCAACGGCATCACCCTGCCGGGGGCGCTGGCCGCCAAGGCCTCGGGCAACAGCATCGCCGCCATCGCCGGCTATACGGCGGGCGGCGACCTCACCCTGGCGAGCAATGCCACGCCGCTGCGGATCACCGGCCTGGTCAGCGCCGGGGCCGGCCACGCGCTGCGGCTGTTCGCCGACGACTACGCGCTGACCACCGGCCTCGCCGCGCCGAGCGGCAGCGTCACCCTCTCCCCCTATACCCGGGACGGCAGCATCGCCCTGGTCCTCGGCGGACCCACCGGCGCCAGCGCCGCCAATACCCTCACCCTCGACAGTGCGGAGCTGGACCTGCTGCCGCCGGGCGGCATCGGCACCCTGCGCTTCGGCAGCCGCGACAACCCCGCCGGGCTGACCGATATCGCCAGCGTCACCATCGCCGGCGCGGCCGACCTCGGCACCGGCGCCGGCACCAGGGTCGGTCGGCTCGAGCTCGAGACCCGCGGCGCCATCTCCCAGGATGCCGGCACCAGCCTGATCGTGCCGCTGCTGACGGCGACGGCGGGCGGCAACATCAGCCTCGACCCCGGCAGCTCGGCCAATCGGATCGGCGGCCTCGCCGGCCTCCGCACCCCGGGCAGCGTCAGCCTGCGGACCGCGCTGGTCGCCGGCGCGCCGCTGGCCATCGGCGCCGGCAGCTTCGCCGAGGGCATCCGGGTCGGCAGCGGCCAGGCCATCACCCTCCGCGCCGACGATATCGACATCGCCGCGGCGGTGCGGGCGCCCGGCGGCAGCATCACCCTGATGGCGGATACCGGCGGCCGGGGGATCACCCTCGGCGGCGCCGCGGCCGGCACCCTTTCGCTCTCGGCGGCCGAGCTGCTGCTGCTCGGCGGCGAGGGCGGCGGCGCCCTCGCCAGCGGCGCGGCGACCCTGCTGCGGATCGATGCCACCACCGTCCCGGGCGACGTCACCATCGCCGGCTCGGTCGACCTGCAGGGCCCGACGGCGCGGTTCCAGGCGCTGGAGCTGCTCGCGGCCGGCACCGTCGCCGGCAGCGGCGGCGCCATCACCGTGCCGGTGCTGCGCGCGACGGTCGCCGGCAATCTGGTGCTGGACAATGCCGGAAACAGCTTCCTGCTGAACCGCATCACCGCCGCCAATGCCACCATCCGCCAGGCGGGCGACCTGCGGCTGGCCAATGCGGTGGCCGCGATCGGCGGGGTGGATGCCCCGGGCGGCATCGCCGCCGCCGGCACCCTTCGGCTGATCGCCGGCGGCGGCATTACCCAGGATGGCGGCGCGATCATCGAGGCCGGGACCCTGGCGCTCGCGGCCGGCAATACGGTGACGCTGACCGAGGCGAATGCCTTCGGCACCCTGGCCGATGTCGGCATCCTCGGCGGCGGGACCAGCCGCATCCGCGCGGCGAATGCCACCGTCGCCGGGCCGGTGAGCGTGACCGATGGGCTCAGCCTGCTCGGCGATGCCGGGCTCGGCGTGACCGGCAGCATCGCCACCGGCGGCGCATTGGCGCTGGAGACGACCCGCGGCGACATCGTGCTGGGCGGCGCGACGCTGACCGTGGGCGGCGGGCTGGCGCTGACGGCGGGCAGCGGCGTCTCCGCCGGCGGCGATATCACCATCACCGGCGGCAGCATCGGCGTCACCGGCGCCGCGGTGCTGACCGCGACGCGGGACGGCACCCCGGCCAATCCCGGCGACATCACCCTGAACGGCACAGCCATCACCGCCGGCGCGGCGCTGACCCTGGCGGCCGGCGGCGGCATCGGTGCCGGCAGCAGCACCCTGGCGGCGACCGGCGCCTTCGCCGCGACGGCGGCCACCGGCGGCATCGGCTTCACCGGCACCACCGCCGGCGGCGGCACGGCGACCCTGGCGGCGGCGACGGGGCTGACGGTGACCGGCGGCGGGCTGGCCGCGCAGGGCGGGGCGCTGCTGGCCGGCACCGCCACCGGCGATCTCGCGCTCGACGGCGCCGGCGTGACGGCGGCCGGCAGCCTGGGGCTGACGGCAAGCACCGGCCGTATCACGCAGCGGCGCGGCAGCACGACGGGCGGCGGCGACGTCACCCTGTCCGGCGGCAGCGGCATCGCCGTCACCAGCGATGGCGGCGCCGCGCCCATCCTCCGCTCCACCGGCGGTGCCCTGGCGGCGACCAGCGCCAGCGGCGACATCGGCCTGGCCGGCGCGACCCTTTCCGCCGCGACCGGCCTGGGGCTGACGGCCGGCGCCGGGGCGATCACCATCGCCACCTCCACCCTGGCCGCCGGCACCGGCGCGGCGCTCGCGGCCGGCACCGGCATCGCCGCCAGCGGCAGCAGCCTCGCCACCGGCAGCGGCGCGATGAGCCTCACTGCGACCGGCGGCGGCATCACCCTGGCCGGCACCACCCTGGCCGCCGCCACCAGCCAGGCGCTGCAGGCCGGCGGTGGCATCACCCTGACCGATAGCCTGCTCACCGCCGGCGGATCGCAGGCTCTGACCGCGGGCGGCATGCTCGCCGCCACCGGCTCCGGCCTCACCGCGGCGGGCAACCAGGCCTTCGCCGCCGGCACCGGCCTGACGCTCACCGGCACCACCGCCAGCACCCAGGGCAGCCTCGCCGCCACCACCAGCCTCGGCGCCGCGGCGCTGACCGATGCCACCCTGGCGGCGGCCGGCACCCTGTCCCTGACGGCGGCGGCGGGGGCGGTGACGCAGACCCGCGGCAGCATCACCGGCGGCGGCGAGACGCGCCTGCGCGGCGCCACCGGCATCACCGTCACCGATGCCGGCAGCGGCACCGCGCCCATCCTCCGCAGCAGCGGCGGCAGCCTCGGCCTTCTCACGGAGGCCGGCAACGTGGTGCTGGCCAATGCCCGGCTCACGGCGGCCAGCGGTCTCGGGATCGCCGCCGGCGGCGGCATCGGCGCGACCGGCAGCAGCCTCGCCACCGCCGGCGGGACGCTCGGCCTCGCCGCCGCGACGGGCGACCTCATCCTGCTGCGCAGCAGCCTGGCGAGCAGCGCCGGCGACCTCGACCTGACCGCCGGCAGCGCCGGCAACCTGACCACGACGGGCCTCGCCGCCGCATCCCCCGGCGGCCGGGTCCGCGTCGTCTCTGGCGGCCCGCTGACGCTCCGTGCCTTGAGCGTCAGCGCCGACGTGGCGGATTTCGAGGCGGGCCGGCTCTTCCCCGCCGATCCCGCCGCCTATGGCCAGACCCGCGGCAGCGGCCTGCTGCTGAACGACGGCATCACCGCCAGCATCGGCACCAAGCTGCTCTTCGCCGGGCCGGGCGGGATCACCGACCTCGGCCTGACGCTGGTGCTGCCGCGCGCCAGCGCCCTGCCGGCGGTGATCTACGATACGCGGCTGAACCCGGCCGCCAATCCGCTGGGCCAGGTGCGGCCGGATATCGCCGGCCTGCCGGCCAACCAGCAGGCGACGCAGGTCCGCAGCGCCCCCGGCGCGCTCTCGCCCGGCGCCTTCGGCCTGCCGGACCAGGCCACCGCGGCCGGCGCCGCGGCGATCAATATCAACGCCGGCCGATCCGCCGTCTTCCTGTTGGTCGATGGCGGCGCGGTCCAGGGCAATATCGTCGCCGGCCGGCTCGGCGTGCATGGCGCCGGCGGGGGCATGTCGCTCTTCGGCACGCTCGACGGGTCGACCGGCGCCCAGGCCGCCCGCTTCGCCGACATCACCCGGCCGATCGCGGCGAACGCGCTGCAGCGCTACCGGATCAACGGCTGCGTCATCAGCTCGGTGAACTGCGTGGTGCCGCCCTCGATCCAGATCATCCCGCCGCGGCCCAGCGACCGGGCGCCCTTCAGGATCGAGAACAACCGGATCAATACCTCCGAGGTGCTGATCCCGAATATCGCCGAGGAGGACGACGACGAATGATGGCCCGCCCCATGCCCCGTCTTCTCCTGGCCGCCCTGCTGCTCGCCGCCGCCGGCTGCACCCGCCCGCCCGAGAGCGCCTATGTCTCCGCCGCCAGCAGCACCGGCCCGGGCGACCCGGCCGGCAAGGATGCCAAGGGGGAGGATTGCCTCGCCCAGCCCGGCGCCGCCCTGCCGGCCGACCTGCCGGTGGCCCGGACCCGGGACGTCTATTGCGGTGGATGGTCGCAGCCGGCCGCCCGCGTCCTGCAATTGCGCGGCGCCACCTCCGCCGCCCAGCTCGATGCCCTGGCCCAGGGCGGGCTCTGGCGCACCTGGCTCGACCAGCGCGTCACCTGCGCGGCGCCGCAGGCGACCACGCTGGCCGGCGGCGTCCAGGCCCGGCTGCTGGCCTGCACCCGCAAGAACGGCGGCTGGCCGCATGTCGCGATGGTCGCCGCCGGGCCGGACGGGCCGGTCGTCGCCGATGGCGTCGCCACCGCGACGCCGGTCATGGAACGCCTCGCCGCCGGCCTCGCCGCCGGCGCCGGCGCCGGCCAGGCCCGCTCCGCCGCGCTCGAGATCGCGGTCCGCCGCATGGCCGCCGAGGCCTTCAGCGCCAATGACGTCGGCCGCTACGAGGAGCTGATGAACGTCGGCCGCGAGCTGAACCAGGCGGAGAATTTCGCCGCCGCCGAGGATGCCTACCGCGCCGCGCTCGCCCTGCAGGAACGCGTGCTCGGCCGCGGCAACCCGGATACCGCCGCGGCGCTGGTGCATCTCGCGCTCAACCTCTCGAACCAGGGCCGCGCCCAGGAAGCCGAGGCGCTGTTCATCCGGGCCGAGCCGCTGGCCGCCCGCGCCGCGGATCCGGTCGCCGGTGCCCGGCTGGCGCATTACCGTGGCCTCGCCGCCTTCCGCGACGGGCGGGAGGCGGATGGCAATGCCCTGCTGCGCGATGCCGAGGCGCGCTACGCGGCGCTGGTGCCGCGCAGCATGCTCGAGGGCAACGAGGGCGGCACGGCGCTGGTCAACGACCCCGCCACCGTCTCCGCCATGCTCGGCCTGTCGGAGGTCCGCCGCTACCTCGCCCGTGCCCTGGCCCGGGGCGAGGGCCGCGGGGAGGCGCCGGCGATGATCGCCGAAAGCCGCCGGCTGCTGCGCCAGACCGGGCTCGAATCCGGCCTGCTGGTCGCCCGGTCCCTCCGCACCGAGGCCGGCGCCTCGGTCTCGCTCGGCCGCGACGATGCCGCGGCGCGCCAGCTCGAGGCCGCGGCCCGCCGCTTCGCCATCGCCGCCCCGGGGGAACGGCCCGAGGCCGTCACCCTCTTCCTCAACGGCGCCCGGCGGCTGGCCAATGGCCGCCGCGCCGATGCGCTGGTCGCCTTCCGCGCCGGCGCCGCCATCCTCCGCGCCCGGCAGATCGCGCTGCCGATCAACCTCGTGCTGCCCTACCTCGATGCGCTGGAGGCCGAGGCCCAGGCCAATGCCGGCACGGCGCCGGCGCTGCGCAAGGAGGCCTTCGCCGCCGCTCAGCTCGCCCAGCGCAGCAACACCGTCCGCTTCGTGCAGCAGGCCAGCGCCCGCATCGGCGCCGCCGCCGGCGATGCCAAGGTCGCCGAGGCGGTGCGCCGGCTGCAGGATGCCGACCAGGCGCTGCGGGCGCTGTTCGCCGAGCGCGATGCCGGGCCGGTGCCCGGCCTCGATGCCCGCATCGCCGCCGCCCAGCAGGCGCGGGCGGAGGCCGAGAGCACCGTCGCCGCCGCCGCCCCGGGCTATCGCCAGCTCCTGCTCAGCGCCGTCGATGCCGATGCGGTCGCCGCCGCGCTGGGGCCGCAGGAGGCGCTGGTGACCATGCTGCTCGGCCGTGACCATGGCTGGGTGCTGATGGTCCGCGGCGGCCTGGTCCATGCCGCCCGCACCGAGCTGGGCGAGGTCGAGGCGGCGCGGCTGGTGAATGCGCTGCGCGCCGGCGTGGTGGATGCCGGCGGCCGGCCCGGCCCCTTCAACCCGGCGCCCGCCCAGGCGCTCTATGCCGCGCTGCTGGCGCCGCTCGCCGGGCCGCTGGAGGGTGCCGCGACGCTGGTCGTCGTCCCCGACGGACCGCTGCTCGGCATCCCCTTCGGCCTGCTGCTGACCGGCCCGGCCGATGCCGAGGCGCTGGGCGCCGCGCCCTGGCTGATCCGCCGCCATGCGGTCGTGCATGTGCCCTCGCCGCAGACCTTCGTCACCCTGCGCGGCGCCGGCCTCGGCTCCCGGGCGCCGCTGGCCTATGCCGGCTTCGGCGATTTCGTCCCGCCCAGCCCGGCGCAGCTGCTGCGCAGCTTCCCCGTGGACCGCTGCGCCGCCGATGCCCGCCTGGCGGCCGGGCTGGTGCGGCTGCCCGGCACCCGGATCGAGGTGCAGGAAGCCCAGCGCCTGACCGGCGCCCGGCCGCAGGACGTCCGGCTCGGCGCCGACTTCACCGCCGCCGGGATGCGGGGCGCCGATCTCGGCCAGCGCCGCATCCTCCACCTTGCCACCCATGCGCTGCTGCCGGGCGAGCTCTCCTGCCTGCAGGAGCCCTCGATCGTCGTCTCCGCCCAGGCCGGGGCGGCGGATGCGACGTCGTCCTTCGTCAAGGCCAGCGACCTGCTGGGCTACAAGCTGGATGCCGACCTCGTCATCCTCTCGGCCTGCAATACCGGCGGCCCGGGCGGGGCCGGCGGCGGCGAGGCGCTGTCCGGCCTGGCCCGCGCCTTCTTCTATGCCGGGGCGCGCGGGCTGATGGTGACGCATTGGGCGGTGGACGACAGCGCCGCGGCGCTGACGGTCGCGGACTCGCTCCGCCGGCAGCAGGGCGGCGCCTCCTCCGCCGCCGCGCTGCGCGGGGCCCAGCTGCTGCTGCTGGACGAGGCGGGCAAGCGCCTGCCCGATGCCTTCGCGCATCCCTTCTACTGGGCCCCCTTCGCGCTGATCGGCGATGGCCGGCGTGCTGCGCCGGCCACCACCGCGGCGCTATCGACCCCAGTGGTGCAAAGCGAAGGGGCGCAATCCGCCTCCAGGCTGTAGGATGCGGCGGATGCCTCCGGCCGCTGCCGGCCCGGGGCGCGGCTGGGGAGTTCCGGGGTTGCTGCGCGGATGATTCCGAACGAGATCGCCGGGAAATACGAACTCCGGGGCACCCTGGGCAGCGGCGCCATGGGCACCGTCTATGATTGCCTGGACCGCAACATCGAACGCCGCGTCGCCATCAAGGTGGTGAAGCTGCCCCCCGCCGGCGACCCGGAAGGGGAGGAGGCGCATGGCCGCTTCCGGCGGGAGGCCCAGGCCGCCGGCCGGCTCTCCCACCCCAACATCGTCGGCGTCTACGACTACGGCGAGAATGCCGAGACCGCCTGGATCGTCATGGAGCTGGTCGAGGGCGGCTCCCTGAAGGACCGGCTGGACCGCAAGGAACGCTTCCCCGTCGCCGAGATCGTCCGGATCATGGACCAGGTCTGCGCCGCGCTGGCCTATTCGCACGGCCGCGGCGTGGTCCACCGCGACATCAAGCCGGGCAACATCATGCTCGGCACGGATGGCCCCGGGGGAAGCATCGTGAAGATGGCCGACTTCGGCATCGCCCGGCTCGAGAATTCCTCGATGACCCAGGTCGGCACCGTCATGGGCACGCCGAGCTACATGGCGCCCGAGCAGCTCCGCGGCGAGACGGTGGATGCCCGTGCCGATATCTGGGCCGCAGGGGTGATGCTGTATCAGCTCCTCACCGGCGAGAAGCCCTTCGAGGGCGGCTTCTCCGCGGTGATGCACAAGGCGCTGCATACCGAACCCTCGCCGCCCTCGCAGCTCTCGGTCACCGCGCCGCGCGCCTTCGATGCGGTCATCGCCAAGGCGCTGGCGAAGCGGCCGGAGGATCGCTACGCGACCGCCGGGGCCTTCGCCGAGGCGATCCGCGCCGCCGCCACCGCCCCCGCGGCGGAACCCGGCGGCTTCGCCGGCGCCGGCAGGCTGCCCGGCCTCGATAGCGACGCGACCATGGTCGGCGGCATCGCACCCGCCCTGCCGCCGCGCCCGGCGGCCCCGCCCGCCCCACCCGCCAAGGGCGGCGCCCCGGTCGGGCTGATCGCCGGCGGTGTCGGCGCCCTGGCGGTGGCCGGCCTCGCGGCCTTCCTGCTGCTCGGCGGCGACGACAAGCCCGGCGAGCCGCAGCGGCTGGAGCAATTGCGCCAAGCCGCCGAGCGGGAGGCGACCGAGCGCCAGCGCGCCGCCGAGGCCGAGCCGGCCGGCACCAGCCAGCAGGAGGCCGAGCAGCGTGCGCAGGCGGAGGCCGCCCGCGCCGCCGGGGCGGAGCAGGCTCGGCTCGCCGCAGAGCAGCGTGCCCGCGACGAGGCGGCCCGGGCCGAGGCCGCCGGCCGCCAGCCGCAGACCGATGCGACCCGCCAGCAGGCCGAGCAGCGGGCGCGGGAGGAAGCCGCCCGGCTGGAGGCCGCCCGCGCCGAGGCCGACCGCACCCGCCGCCAGGCGGAGCAGGCCCGCGCCGAGGCCGACCAGCGCGCCCGCGACCAGGCCGCCGCCCAGCAGGCACAGGCCGCCGCCGCCGCCCAGGCCGAGCTGGAGCACCGCACCCGGGAGGAGGAGGCCCGCCGCGCCGAGGCCGCCCGCCAGCAGCAGGCCGCCGAGGAGTCCCGCCGCCGCGCCGAGCAGCTCCGCGCCGATCTCGCCGCGACCGGCGCCGCCCTGGCCGCCATGCCCTGCAGCCTGATCGCCTGGAGCGCGACCGCCACCACCCTGACCGCCTCCGGCGTCGTCCGCCGCGCCGACGAGCCGGCGCTGCGCCAGCAGCTCGCGGCGCGCGGCCTGCCGCCGGAGGCGCTGCGCCTCACCCTGCGGAATTTCGACGGGCCCTATTGCCCGGCGCTCGAGCTGGTGCGGCCGCTGGTCGCCGCGCCGGAGGCGGCGCCGCTGGCGGGCATCCTCGGCACCCTGCCGCTGGCCAAGGGAGAGCTGCTGCGGATGGACGTCACCGCGCCGCCCTGGCCGACCCAGCTCAGCGTCAGCTACCTCATGCAGTCGGGGGAGGTGGCGCATCTCGTCCCCTCCCGCGCCGAGGCGGCGAATGCGCAGATCCGCCTGGGCGAGCCGGCCGGCGGCTTCACCGGCTGGGAGGTGGACGAGCCCTTCGGCACCGACCTCGTGCTGGTCTTCGCCGCGGACCGGCCGATCTTCGCCCAGCGCCGCCCGGTGGTGGAGAAATCCGACGACTGGCTGAAGGCCCTGGCCATCGCGATGCGGGCGGCCCAGGGCCAGGGGGCGCGGATCGCGGTCCGCGCCCTGGTGGTGGAGACGGTGCCCAGGCGCTAGGCCAGAGGCTCAGGGCCAAGGCTCAGGGCCCAGGGTCAGGGCGGGGGCAGCCCGTCCCGCAGCAAGCCGCGCAGCCGCTCCACCGCCGGCTCCGTCATCCCGACCATGGCCGGGGCGAAGAAGCGCGGATCCGGCGTGAACAGCAGATAGGCCATGGTCTCGTTGGCCATCAGGTCGTCGTTGGTCGCGTCATAGCCCTCCCGCGCCAGGAAGGCGCGGAAGGCGGCGCGCTCGGCCTCGGCGAAGCGGTCCTGCCAGATGGCATGCACATGCGCGGCGAAGCCGGGGATGGTGAAGTAATGCCCATGGCCGATCTCGTGCCGCAGCACCGTCGCCCGCATCGCCCGGTCCATCTGCGGCCCCGGCCCGGCGATGGAGACCAGCGCCAGCGGCCCCGGCCCGGCCTCGGCCACCGCCAGGGCCAGCTGGTCGCGGACCCAGAGCTCGGCCTCGTTCAGCCCGACCCGGTCGCGCTCCGCCAGGGCGAAGAAGCGGGCGAGGTCGCCGGCGCGGTAGTCGTGCCCGAGGAACCAAGTGGCCGGGGTATCGCCGCTGCGGGCGATCACCGCCGCCAGCTCCGCCGCCGCCAGCAGCCGGTCCCGCGGCAGGCCCGCCTTCTCGATCAGCGCCGCCGCCCGGTTGAGCGCGGCGCCCTGCTGATCGAGGTCGGGGAAGACCAGCACGAAGACCCGCGGATTCTCCGCCAGCCGGCGCAGCAGCGGCAGGTCCGGCAGCAGCGCCGCCAGCTCCGCCTCCGCCACCAGGGCGACGGCGGGGCGGGGCGGCGGCATCACCACCGCCGGAGAGGGGGCCGGGGATTGGGCCGGCGGCGTGCTGCCCGAGAGAACCCAGGCCCAGCCGCCGATCCCGGCAAGGGTCACCGCCAGCGCGGCGGCGGCCCAAGGGCGAGCCCAGGGACTGGGGCGCCGTGGCGGGGGCTGGGCGGCGGGCGGCGCGATCCGCAGCGTATCGTCGTCCGCCAGACCCATGGCGCCACCCCCATGGTTCGGTTCAGTTGCCGATATTGACCACCTGCACCCGCCGGTTCCGGGCCTCGGAGACCTGCGGCGGCGTCGGCACCAGCAGCTGGGAGGAGCCGAAGCCGACCGCGACCAGCTTGGCCGGCTCCACCCCATAGACCCGGGCCAGGTGCTCCCGCACCGCGGCGGCGCGGCGCTCGGACAGCGCCTGGTTCACCGCGGCATCGCCGACGGAATCGGTATGGCCCTCGATCCGGAAGCGATAGGGCGCCAGCTCCGGGGAGGCCAGGGCGCGGCCGAGCGGCGCCAGGGCGCGCTCGGCCTCCGGTGTGAGCATGGCGGAGCCGCTGGCGAAGGTGACGGTGATGGAGACCGAGGGCGCATCCGCCGTGGTCTCCCGCGCCTGCGGCGCCGGGCGGGGTGCCGGCGGGCGGTTGGCGGCGTTCTGCGCCGGGCTCGGCGCGGCGGCGGGCGGCGGCGGCGTCGGCATGGCCGCCGGGGCGGCCGGGCTGCTCCAGACCGGCGCGGGGGCGGCGGGGGCGGCCGGGGCCGGCGCTTCCCCCGGGATCCGCAGGCCGCGGGTGCCCGAGCTGGCCGAGGGCTTCAGCCGGTCGATCAGGGATTGCGCGGCCATGTCGCTCTGTGCCCGCGCCGCCTGCGGCAGTGCGCCCAGGAGGATGAGGCCCGCGGCGCCGGCGAGCAGGGTGAGGCGAAGCATCGAGCAGCCTCCTTGGGGGGGATGGTTCATCAGCGGAAGGGACCGGACCTGGGGCAGGGAAGGGAAGGGGACGGGATCAGCCACCGAGGTTCACGACCTGGACCCGGCGGTTGCGCGCTTCCGCGGTATCGTCCGGCGTCGGCACCAGAAGCTGGCTCTCGCCGAGGCCGACCGCCTCGAGCCGGTCGGCGCCGACCCCGTAGCGGCCGGTCAGGTAGTCCCGCACCGTCATGGCGCGGCGTTCCGACAGGCTCCGGTTCAGCTCGGCGCTGCCGACGGTATCGGTATGGCCCTCGATGCGGAACCGATAGGGCGTGAGCTGCTGGGAGCTCAGGGCCTGGCCCAGCGCATCCAGGCTGCGGGCCGCCGCCGGCGTCAGCTCGGCCGAGCCGGTGGCGAAGCGGACGCTGATCGAGGCGGCGCTGACCCCGGCCGGGGCGGTGGTGGCGGCCAGGCGCGATGGCGGCGCGGCCGGCGGGCCGGCCGGCGTGGCGCCGGGCTGTTCGCTCGGCATGCGGATGCCGCGGGTCTGCGGCTGCAGCTGCTGGATCAGGTCGCGCGTGGACGGACTTTCGGCCTGGCTCCGCTGCGCCATCGCTGCGGCAGGCTCCAGCACGAGCAAAGTTCCGGCGACCAGCATGGACCAGGACCGCGTCAGCATCAGGCAACCTCCACGCAACGGCGGTATCTTAGCGCATCCAAACCATGTCGCACATGGCACTCAATGCAATGCACGTAAGGGTTGCTGTCCGAAGGGCGCGGATTTCCGCCATTCCCTAACGGTTCGTGGCGATCACCGTATTGTGACAAGGGATGCATCGAATTGGGCCTCCCCGCCGTCCCGTCGGCGCGGCTTCGGCGCCGTCAGCCAGCTGGACCAGCCAAGCCTGCCCCGGCCCAGCGCCAGCGGCGGAATCGATGCCGCGGCAAGCACCGGATTGATGGCGAAGCCGGTATCCAGCCCAGCGAAGAGCCGTGCCAGGGCGAGGATGCGGCCATGCCGCGGGGTGCCGGGCAGCAGCGCCTCGAAGCCCGGCAGGTCCACCGGGCCCAGCCGGATGGTGAAGCGCGCCTGGCTGTCCCAGGTCTCCGCCCCGGCGACGGCGCCCTGGCCCAGCACCGCATGCTGCCCGGTGGCGCCGCGGCCGCGGCCGCCGCCGGCCAGCCGCGTCTGCTCGGTCTTCGGCAGCCGCAGCCAGCCGCCGGCGAATTCCTCGATCCGCACCGCGACCCCGGTCTCCTCCTCCAGCATCGCCTGGAGCCGGGCGGCGGAGCGGCTGCGGGAGGCGAGGTTGCCGGCGTGGAACAGCAGCGTCTCCAGCGGCACCCCCAGCCGCCCGGCCTGGTGCGGCGTCGCCAGCCCGGTCACCGCCGCCAGCGCATGCTCGGCCGGCGCCGGCGCCCGGGTGGGCCGGTACTTCTCCCCCGCCTTCACGAACAGCCCGGTGAAGCGGGAGGCATTGAGGTCGAGGAAGCGGTGCAGCGCCTCGGAGCGCTTGCGCTGCTCGGTCCCGACCAGGGCGGTGTAGTGCCGCGGCAGCACGCCGCCGGCGCCGACCAGGCCGAAGGTGGGGGTCGCCAGATGCAGGCTGCCGGGGCGCAGCGCGCCGACCTCGCCCAGCGGATAGCCGAGCCGCAGCACGCTGCGGTAGTGCAGCGCCATCACCTCGCCGCCCGGCGCCAGCAGATGCGCCGCCTGGTCCAGGGTGAAGCGCGTCGCCTCCCGCAGCAGCCGGTCGCGCGGCGCCGCATCCACCGGCCGGATCGGCGGCGGCAGGCTCATGACCCCGCCCTCACAGCAGCGTCCGGGTGCCGCTGCGGGCCGGCCACTGCGCCACCAACCCGCCGCGGCCGCGCAGCGCGACGGCGGTGCGGACGAAGGCATTGACCGAGACCTGCAGCGACAGGAAGCGCTCCAGCACGGCCGCCATCAGGTAGAGCCCACCGCCCTGCCAGCGCTGGGCATCGAAGGTCAGCGTCACGTCCAGGCCGCGCACCAGCGCCCCGGGCCGGCCGCCCGGCAGCCGGGCGACACCCGGCTTCGCATCCACCGCCAGCAGCGCCGAGAGGGCGGAGCGGCTTTCCGCGCTGTCCCGCAGGTCGTGCAGCCGCAGCATCTCGCGCAGCGCCAGCGCGCCCGCCTCGCCGCCCGAGACCGAGAGGTGGTTCAGCGCCAGATGCGAGATCAGCTTCCAGGCGCCGCGTTCCCGCAGGCTCGGCCGCAGGGTCGGGGTCGGCGGCGAGATCGCCTCGGCATGGGCGACGGGCGACCCGCCGGCGGCGATCCGCAGCAAGGGCTGGCCGCCGCCGAAGGGCAGCATGGAGGGCAGGTCGCGGTTGCAGCAGAGCGCCTCCACCGTCAGCACGCCATCCGCCGGGCGGGCCGGGTCGAAGGCGGCATCGCGGAGCGTCAGCAGCGTCTCGGTCCCGCCGAGGGCGGGCGGCGCGGCGCGGCGGCCGGCGATGAAATGCGCCTCCGCCGTCTCACCCTCGGCATCCGCCCGGCCCAGCCGGTGGAAGGGCAGCACGAAGCGCCGCGTGCCATCGGCCCGGCTTTCCCGCACCTGCTCCACCGCATAGACCTCGAGCGCGGTCGGCCGCCGCGCATCCGGCACCACCAGCCATTCGGACTGGGTGCCATCGAGGGCGATCGGCTCGCAGCGCTGCGGAAAGAGGTTCACCGCCGGGGTGCAGCCGAGCGCGAAATTATCGGCGCCGAGGGTCCGCTCCAGCTCCGGCATGGAGCGGCTGAGGTAGATGAAGACCTCCATCCGCTCGCCGCGCTGCACCAGGCTGCGGCTGTCGAGGCCATCGAGGTCGAGGTAGAGGAATTTCTCCGGGAAGGCGAAGAACTCGGTCAGCAGCCGATGCCCGGCGAAGGCCCGGCGCGGCCAGGGCAGTGCCGCCTCCTCCGCCTCGAAGCCGCCCGGCTGCAGCGCGCCGGCGCCGAGGATCACCGGCTTCGGATCCGCCGGCCCATCGGCAAGCGCGATCGACAGCGTCGCGGTGCAGAGCAGCTCATGCAGCTGCGCCGCCGCCGGGCCGATGCCGCGGAGGTGCAGCCGCAGCCGGTCGAGCCCCAGCCCGGCGATCGGCAGGTCCGGCGCCGTGGTCCGCAGCGTCAGCCGCAGGCAGGCGACCGCCCCGGCGGCGCGCGGATTGGCCGGCGCGGTCAGCGGCAGCCCGCCGAGCCGCGCCTGCTCGATCACCAACGGCCAGAGCGTCACGTCGTGGCAGGTACGGAAGCGGACCGGCTCGCCGCGCACCGGCTCGGTCTCCACCGGCAGGCCGCGCGGGACCTTCACCACCGCCTGGCTGGCCGCCGGCGCCGCCAGCCGCAGCGTCGTCATCGAGGGCACCGGCGCCAGCAGATGCGGCGAGAGCATCTCCAGCAGCGCGTCGCTGATCTCCGGCAGCTCGTCGTCCAGCCGGTGCTGCACCCGGGCGGCGAGGAAGGCGACGCCCTCCAGCAGCCGGGCGACGAAGGGGTCGTCCACCGTCTCCGCCGAGAGCCGCAGCCGTCCCGCGACCTTGGGGAAGGCCTCGGCGAATTCGCCGGCATCCTTGCGGATCGCCGCCAGTTCCCGGTTGAAATAGGGCAGCAGGGCCTCGGACACCTCAGCTCTCCCGCACGGCGACGTCGAGGGTGACGGGGCGCAGATGCGTCTCGAAGGTGATCTGCTCGGGCAGCGGGTCGCTGCGCAGCACCGCCTCGACGCGCAGCCGCAGGGTGCGGTCCATCAGCTCGCCCTTGTCCTTGGGCGGCTTGGCGAGGCTGACCCGCACGTTCATCAGCCGCGGCTCGAAGCGGCGGACCGCGGCCTCCACCTCGGCGGCCAGCGCCTCGCGCCGCTCGTCCTCGGTGAAGCTGCCCGCGGTCGGGTCGGGGATGCCATAGCCCAGGGGGGAGGTCGGCAGCGCCGCCAGCCCGGCCGGCAGCGGCACCCGGCGCCGCCGCGCATTCAGCAGGGTCTCGAGGTCCCGCCGCACCGCCTGGCGCAGCGTCTCGACGGCGTATTGCACCGTGACGGGCGGGTCCACCGGGGCGGCCGGATCGGCATCCAGCAGCCGGTCCAGCAACGGCAGGCGGATGCGCCCGCTGTTGCGTCCGGTATCGCTCATGCGAAGCTGAGGCTGCCCGCGGCGGCCAGCGGCAGGGCTTCCTCGCCGGCCAGCAGCAGCCGCTGGCCGAGGCCGCGCACCGGGCCCTCGCCGGCATCCGGCCAATCCGTCTCCCGCCCCAGCTTGAGGGAGGCGGGGGTCTTCGGATCGGTCCAGAGATAGACGGCGGGGATGAAGACCAGGCCTTCGGTGCCGTCCTTCAGGGTGAGGTTGGTGCGGCGCCAGAAAAGGTCGCGCGGCCGCCGGGCGGCCTCGAAGCTCAGGCTCTGCAGCCGCTCGACCGGCACCCACATGTAGTCGCCGCCCGCAGTCAGCACCTCGAAATGCGGGCTGAAGAGGTCGTCGGCATCGCGCAGGTCGTCGAACTCCAGCACGGTGCCGTCCGGCGCGCGGGCCTGGCCGGGGGCGCGGGGCCGCAGCTCCTCGGCCTCCGCCGCCGCCGCCGCGGCGCCGGCGGCATCGCCGAGCCGCAGCAGGGTTACCGCCCGCATCGCCGCGGTCTGCGCCGGCGTCGCCTCGTCGCCCTGGAATTTCGGCACGCGGCCTTCGCCGAAGACCTGCCGCCGCACCACCTCGGCCCGCAGCAGCCGGCGGAATTCCAGCACGGCGGGGGAAGGCTCGTCCTCGATGACGCTGTCGAGCGTCCGGTCGGCCCGCTCGACCTCCCCGGCAAAGAGCAGCATCTCCGTCAGCAGCCAGCGGGCGCCGGCATCGCGCGGCGCCGCTTTCACGCCCGCGGTCGCCGCGGCGATGGCGGCGGTCAGGTCCCCCGCCTGGAATGCGTCACCGATGTTGCTCATGCTGCGGCCCTCGGCGCGGAGAGATCGGTGACCAGCCGGAAGGCAGCGCCCACCTCGTCCAGCTGGAAATGCGGTTGCATCAGGATGGTGCAGCCGAAGACGCCGGGCTGCCCCGGCTTCTCCCGCACCTCGACCTTGGCGGCGCGCAGCGGCTGGCGGGCGCCGCTCTCGCCGACCGCCCCGCTATTCGCGCTGGTGTACTGCATCAGCCAGGTCTGGAGCTTGCGCTCGACATCCTGCGGCGTCTTGAAGCTGCCGACCATGTCGCGGCCCAGCATCTTCACGCAATGGGCGAAGCGGCTGACGCAGAGCACGGCGTTGAACTGGGCGGAAAGCCGCTGGTTGGCATTGGCGCCCTCGCCGGTCATGCGCGGCGGGCGATGCAGGCTGGGGGCGGCGGCGAAGGCGGCCTCGGCCAGGCCTTCCAGCCCGATCATCGGCATCAGCCCGGCTTCCACCACCTGGCGTTCCTGGTCGTCGGTCAGCGAGACCTCGATCGGCGGCCGCCCCGGCGCGCCGGGCGGGTCGCTGGCGAAGCGTTCATGCGGCAGCCCGTCCACCACCCCGCCGGCCGCGGCATGGCCGACCATGGCGCCGCGGATATCGGCCGGCCAGCCATAGGTGGTGAAGGCGCGGAGGGTGACGGCGGCCAGCGGATAGACCGCGCTCATCCAGGCCCGCGCCCCGGGCTGGCCATGGTCCGGCCGGTAGCGGAAGCGGTCCGCCCGGGCGCCGTTGTCCGGCCAGGGCGGCCGGGCCAGGGCGCGCGGCAGCAGCACCGCCAGGAAGCGGGTATCCTCGCGTTCCTGCAGGTTGCGCCAGCGCCGCCGCTCGGCGCCGCGCATCGGCTCGGTCGGGTCGATCGCCGGCCCCAGCTCCTGCCAGCTGTCGAGGCCGAACAGGGCGGGATGCGCGGCGACGACGGTGGGCGAGAAGGCGGCGGCGGCGATGCCGGCCAGCGCATCCAGCCCGGCTACGTCATCGGTGCTGCTGCCGGGGCCGGGGAAGGGCCGCAACTCCCAATCGCCGCAGAGCAGACCATAGGGCTCGCCGCCGGGGGTGCCGAATTCCTCCTCGTAGATCTTCTTGAACAGCTGGCTCTGGTCGAATTCGATGGCCCGCTCGAAGTCGCGGCAGGCCTCGGCCCAGCGCAGGCTCAGCAGCTTCACCTTGCAGCGGTTGCCGGCGGGCAGCCGCCCGGCCAGCCAGTGCAGCCCCCGCCAGGAGCCTTCGAGCCGCCGCAGCCGGTCCTGTCGCAGCACCGCATCCAGTTGCTCGGAAACGATGCGGTCGATGGTGGCGAGGTCGCGGTCCACCGCTTCCTCCAGCCGCTGAACCGCCTCCGCGCGGCCGCGCGCCGTGCCGTCATGCGTCAGCAGCGCCTCGATCGCGGCATCGCCGAACCACATCCGCAGCGCGGTATTGCCGCGTTCCACCAGGAAGCTGGCGAGCATATCCGCCGCCATCGCCCCGGCGCGGCCAAGGAAGCGGCCGGAGAGCGCCGCCACCCGCAACGGCGGCGGTGCCTCAGGCGCTTCGCCCGAACCAGCGGCCGCCGAGGCCGGCGGCGTTCCGTCCATCACCGGCGCACTCCCTGCGGCATGACGGTCCTCAGGCCGGACCCGTCAGCCCGGACCCATCAGGCCTTCTGCGGAATCCGCGCGACCATCCGCATGGAGGTGGTCAGCTCCTCCATCTGCAGCCAGGGCTGCAGATGCGCGACCGCGTTGTAGGACCCCGGACGGCCCGGGATCTCCACCACCTCGATCTTGGCGCTGCGCAGCGGATAGCGCGCCTTGGTCTCGGCGCCGGCGCTGGAATTGCCGTTCACGTAATTGGCGATCCAGCGGTTCAGCCAGGCCTGGCAATCGGAAGCCTCCATGAAGGAGCCGATCTTGTCGCGCGCCATTACCTTCAGGAAGTGGGCGAAGCGGCTGGTCGCCATCAGGTAGGGCAGGCGGGCGGAGATGGCGGCATTCGCCGTCGCTTCCGGCCGATCGTACTTCTTTGGCTTCTGCGTCGATTGCGCGCCGAAGAAGACCGCGTAGTCGGTGTTGCGGTAGTGGCAGAGCGGCAGGAAGCCGAGCGAGGACAGCTCCGCCTCGCGCCGGTCGGTGATACCGATCTCGGTCGGGCACTTGGCGTCCATGTCGCCGTCGTCCGAGGTGAAGACGTGGTTCGGCAGGTTCTGCACCTTGCCGCCGCCCTCTGCGCCGCGGATGGCGACGCAGAAGCTGGACTGCGCGAAGCTGTCCGTCATCCGCTGCGCCATGACATAGGCGGCGTTCATCCAGCAGTAGTCGTTGTGGTCCATCGACTTGGCATTGCCGGCCTCGTCGAAGGGCGCTTCCTCGTAGCCGAAATCCTCGACCGGGACGGTGCCGGCGCCATAGGGCAGCCGGGCGATGACCCGCGGCATGACCAGGGTGACGAAGCGGCTGTCCTCGGTGTCGCGGTAGGAGCGCCACTTGGTGTATTCCGCCGTCTCGAAGATCTTCGTCAGGTCGCGCGGCTTCGACAGCTCGCGCCAGTCGGTCATGCCGAACATGCCGGCGCCGACGCCGGAGATGAAGGGCGCGAAGGCGCTGGCCGCCACGTTGGAGGCGAGGCGCAGCGTCTCGATGTCGTCCGGGTGGTTGGTCCATTCGTAGTCGCCGACCAGCGCGCCATAGGGCTCGCCGCCCGGGGTGCCGAACTCGTTCTCATACACCTTCTTGAAGAGCTGGCTCTGGTCGAACTCGACCGCCCGCTGCAGGTCGCGCGAGAGGTCGCGCTTGCTGCACTGGAGCATCCGCAGCTTCAGCGAGGAGCCGGTCTCCGAATTCTGCACCAGGTAGTGCAGCCCGCGCCAGGAGCCCTCGAGCTTCAGGAAGCGCTCGTTGTGCATCACCGCGTTGAGCTGGGCGCTGACCTTGGCATCCAGCGCGGCGATCGCCCGCTCGAAGGTCTGGGTCAGGTTGCGGCTATAGGTGACGGTGCCCTTCAGGGCTTCCTCGGTCAGCGCCTTGATCAGGTCCTGGGCGCGGTCGCGCTCGGTCTGCTTGGTGGCGCCCAGCACCTGGTCGAGCAGGCCGAGGCCGGCGTCTTCCGTCGTCGTCGTGGCGGCCGAGGCCGCCGACTGCGTCCCGCTCATCGCTCAGCCCCCTTGCTTGTCGAGGCCGAGCTGCGACGACAGCGCCGCCAGCTTGTCCTTGTCCTGCAACACCTCCTCGAGCAGCCCCTCGAGCTCCTCCGAGCGGTCCACCTTGCTCATCAGGTCGCGCAGCTTGGCGCGGGTATCGAGCATCGCCTTCAGCGCCGGGACCTGCTCGGCCACCTTGGCCGGCTCGAAATCCTCGATCGAGCGGAACTTCAGGTTCACCGCCATCTGGCTGCCGTCGCCGGCCAGGGTATTGTCGACCCGGATGTTCAGGCCGGGCTGGATGCGGGCCATCACGTCGTTGAAATTGTCGCGATCGATCTGCACGAATTTCCGTTCGGCGAGCGGCTTCAGCGGCTCGGTCGGGTCGCCAGCGAAATCACCCATGACGCCGACGACGAAGGGCAGCTCCCGCTCGATCGCAGCGCCCTCGGTCTCCACCTCATAAGTGATGTGCACACGAGGCTTCCGGACCCGAGCAAGCTTCTGGTGAACGCTGCCGCTCATCCCTGTTCTCCCAACACGCGCGTGTAACGGTTGCCGCCGCCGGGATACGATACGCGCCCGAGCGAAAACCCGTCAATGAAAGCCTGTCGTCGCCCCTGCCAGGGCAGGCCGGCCATGGCGGCCGGGCGCTCTCAGCTGCCGGTGATGCGGATCCCCAGCATGGTCAGCATCGCCTGGCGGGCGCCGTTGTCCGGCAGCACCTCGGCCAGCAGGTCCGGCAGCGGCATGCGCGCCCGGCGCACCGCGTCGTCCAGCGTATAGGGCAGGGGCGAATGCGGCTCGGTCTTGCGGAAGTAGTCGGCCAGCTCTTCCAGCTGGCGGATCGCATCCTCGCGCGTCCGCAAGGCCCGCGGCGCCGCCACCGCGCCCGCCACAGCCGGTCCGTCCTCCGCCACCGCCAGCACCTCCTCCGCCTCGGCCGGCGCCAGCGCCGCCGCATCCTCGTGCACCGGGCCGATCAGCCGGGTGGCGATCTCCTGCATCCAGTCCAGCGCCTCGGCCACCCGCCGGGTATTGGGCGCGAGGTCGCCGAAGCGGGTGTCCATCTGCGCCCCGAGCGCGTCCCAGACGCGGCGCGCCCGCATCGCCAGCTGGGCATTGCGCCGCAGGAAGGCGGCATCGATGCGCGCCTCGTTCTCGAGCGCCTTCATCTCGGGCACGCCGGCGTCGTAGCGCGCCTTGCGCCGCTTCTTGTTGTCGCCCTCGTTCGGGATCGCCTCGGTATCCTCGGCGATCTTCCAGAGATGCAGCCCGACGTTGCGGCCGTCCGACCGGCGGAACAGCGCCAGCCGCCGCAGCGGCTGCATCAGCGTGCCGTCGACGCCGTCGCCGGAGAGGCCGCCGAGCGGCGCGGCGCGGATATCCATCCCGTCCTCGTCCGGCTGCGGGAAGCCGGGGTCCCAGTACTTCTCCAGCAGCCCGCACAGCAGCTCGGCGCCGCCGACCAGCCCGGCCAGCCCGTCCAGCCGCACCAGCGCTTCCAGCAGCCAGGCGGCGATCTCGAAATCCTTGGTCTTCTCGCCGAGGCATTGCAGCCCGAGCCGCTTCACCTCGCGCCAGCCCTGCGGCACCGCCGGATCGGCCTCGCCCGAGGTCTCCAGCGCCCGTTCCTCGGCCCGCGCCTCGGCCCGCGCATCGCGCAGCTTCTGGTAGGGCGAGGTCGGCGAGTAGTCGGTTCGCAGATCCACGCCGACGCCGCCATCCCCGTCGAGCGGCGCGAGCAATGTCTCAAGATCCAGCAATGATTCCGACATGCCGCCCCGTTCGCTCCCAGCCCTGCCGCATCCGGCCCGGATGCTATCATGCTGGACACCTCTCGCCCAACCCGTTTACCGTCCGAACCGGTTTCAAGCCAAGACTCAGGCGATTAACGGGAGCTTAACGGCGCATGGTGGCCATCGACCTGAAGTCCCTTGTCGGGAGGATGGGCTCGCTCTGTCGCCGGCAGCTCGAAGCGGCCGCCGGGCTGACCTTGTCGCGCTCCCACTACAACGTCGAGATCGAGCACCTGCTCCTCAAGCTGGTGGAGACGCAGGGCTCGGACGTGAATGTCCTGCTGCGCAAGCAGGGCATCGACAGCGGCCGGGTGATCGCCGAGATCACCCGCGCGCTCGACAAGCTCCGCACCGGCAATGCCCGCGCGCCTTCGCTCTCCCCGGACATCGTCACCTGGCTGCGCGAGGCCTGGCTGCTCGCCTCGCTCGAGGGCGGCACCGGCAAGATCCGCTCGGGCCATATGCTCGCGGCGCTGCTGGCCGATGAGACGCTGTCGCGCTCGGTGAAGGATGCGGCGCCGAGCCTGCTGTCGCTGCCGGCCGATGCGCTGCGCCGCGGCGGGCTCGATGCCCTGACCGAGGGCAGCACCGAGGCCGAGGAAGCCGGCGCGCCGCTGCCGGGCGATGCCGCGGCCGGCGTCGCCGCCGCGCCCGGGGAGGCGCCGCGCGGCGGCGGCCCGCTCGACCAGTTCTGCACCGACCTGACGGCCCAGGCCAAGGCCGGCAAGATCGACCCGATCCTCGGCCGCGACGGCGAGATCCGCCAGGTCATCGATATCCTGACGCGGCGCCGGCAGAACAACCCGATCCTCACCGGCGAGCCCGGCGTCGGCAAGACGGCGGTGGCGGAAGGCTTGGCGCTGCGCATCGCCGCCGGCGACGTGCCGGAAGCGCTGCGTAAGGTGAAGCTGATGTCGCTCGACCTCGGCCTGCTGCAGGCCGGCGCCGGCGTGAAGGGCGAGTTCGAGAATCGTCTCAAAGGTGTCATCGATGCGGTGAAGGCCTCGCCCACGCCGATCGTCATGTTCATCGACGAGGCGCATACGCTGATCGGCGCCGGCGGCGCGGCCGGGCAGAACGACGCCGCCAACCTGCTGAAGCCGGCGCTCGCCCGCGGCGAGCTGCGCTGCCTCGCCGCCACCACCTGGGCCGAATACAAGAAGTACTTCGAGAAGGACGCGGCGCTGACCCGGCGCTTCCAGGTCGTGGCCGTCGGCGAGCCCTCCGTCGCGCTGGCCCAGGCGATGCTGCGCGGCCTGGTCGGCACGCTCGAGAAGCACCACGGCGTCCGCATCCTGGACGAGGCGGTGGAACAGGCCTGCATCCTCTCCGCCCGCTACATCCCGGCGCGGCAATTGCCGGACAAGGGCGTCTCGCTGCTCGATACCGCCTGCGCCCGCGTCTCGATGAGCCAGGCGGCGATCCCGGCGCCGCTCGAGGATCGCCAGCGCCGGCTCGACCTCATCGCCACCGAGCTCGGCGCCATCGCGCGCGAGACCGCGGCCGGCGCCGACCACCTCTCGCGCCGCACTGCGCTCGAGGACGAGCGCACGGCGCTGCAGACCGAGCTCGCCGCGCTTGAGTCCCGCTGGGCGGAGGAGAAGGGCCTCGTCGCCCGCATCCGCGAGCTGCGCGAGACGATCGAGGCCTCGCTGCTGCCGGATGCGGCCGCGGTGGATGCGGGCACGCTGCAGGCCGAGCTCACCGGCACCACCACCGCGCTGCGCAGCCTGCAGGGCGAGGAGCCGCTGGTGCATCCCGTGGTCGATGGCCAGGCCGTCGCCGAGGTGGTCGCCACCTGGACCGGCATCCCGGTCGGCCGCATGGTATCCGACGAGATCAAGACCATCCTCAACCTCAAGGACAAGTTGGAGGAACGCGTCGTCGGCCAGCCGCATGCGCTGGAGGCGATCGCCCAGGCGATCCGCACCAACCGCGCCGGGCTGACCGACCCGCGCAAGCCGGTCGGCGTCTTCATGATGGTCGGCACCAGCGGCGTCGGGAAGACCGAGACGGCGCTCGCCGTCGCCGATCTGCTCTATGGCGGCGAGCAGAACCTGACGACCATCAACATGAGCGAGTTCAAGGAGGAGCATAAGGTCTCGCTCCTCATGGGCTCGCCGCCCGGCTATGTCGGCTATGGCGAAGGCGGCGTGCTGACCGAGGCGGTGCGGCGGCGTCCCTACAGCGTCGTGCTGCTGGACGAGATGGAGAAGGCCCATCCCGGCGTGCAGGACGTGTTCTATCAGGTCTTCGACAAGGGCAACATGAAGGACGGGGAAGGGCGGGACATCGACTTCCGCAACACCGTCATCATCATGACCTCGAATGCCGGCACCGATACCATCGCGAAATTGTGTGCCGACCCGGACCTCATGCCGGAGCCGGAAGCGCTGACCGAAGCGCTGCGGCCGGACCTGCTGAAGGTCTTCAAACCGGCCTTTCTCGGCCGCTGCAACATCGTCACCTATTATCCGCTGGCCGACGACATCATGACCTTGATTGTCGGATTGCAGCTGAATCGGATCGCCCGGCGCGTGAAATCGGCCTACGGCGTGCAGTTCCTGGTTGATGACAGCGTTCCGGCGGCAATCGTCGCCCGCTGCAAGGAAGTCGAAAGCGGTGCCCGGAATATCGAGAACATCCTCAACCGCACGATGCTGCCCGAACTCTCGGCGCAGATCCTGGCCCGGCTGGCCGAAGGCGGCGAGGTCGGGCAGGTGCAGGTTGGCATGGGCGAAGGTGGCACGTTCCGCTACAATATCGGCTAGGGGACGGCATCGGGTCGTCACCGGGATGCCGGGCAGGCAGAGGGAGTAAGGCAATGGCAATTCTCGTGAAATATCCTGACGTGAAGGGCGAGTCCAAGCTCGAGGGCTTCGACGAGTACTTCGAGGTCAGCAGCTTCCAGTTCGGCGTCGGCCGTGGCATCGGCTCGGCCCGCGGCACCTCCACGCGGGAAAGCGGCATCGCCTCGGTCAGCGAAGTCGTCGTCACCAAGCAGAGCGACGGCACCACCATCAAGCTGTTCGAGGAAGCCCTGCACGGCGAGCTCGACAACGTCGTCGACATCAAGTTCACCCGCACCGCCAAGGACAAGCCGACGGTCTATTTCAGCGTCGAGCTGACCGGCTGCGGCGTCTCCGGCTTCTCCATGTCCTCGGGCGGCGACCGGCCGACCGAATCCCTCACCCTGAACTTCGACAAGGTGAAGCTCGGCTACAGCCCGGTCGGCGACGACCTGACCGGCGACAACACCTACTACACCTGGGACCTTTCCAAGGGCACCGGTTCGTAAGCTTCCCGCCTCACCGGCAAGGGGCCGGGGCGGCGCGCAGGCGTCCCCCGGCGTCCCGGCCGCCCCAGCATCCCAAGGCAGGCCCGCATGGCGATCTTCATGCTCTACGAAGGCATCACCGGCGAGCATGCCGTCGCGGAGCAATCCGGCTTCATCAAGCTGGACTCCACCGGCTGGGGCATGGTGCGCGGCAATTCCTCGGTACCGCCCGCCCTGCGCTCCCGCAACGAGCCCTCCATCACAGAGGTCACCTGCACCAAGGCGACCGATGGCAGCAGCATCGCCCTGCTGATCGAGGGGCTGACCGGCCGCTTCGACCGCACCGTCACCATCAACTTCATGCGCCAGGGCACCGGCACGGTGCTCACCTACCTCAGCTACAAGCTGTTTGATTGCGGCATCAGCAGCTTCCACCAGAACGGCCCCGGGGATGGCGCGCCGATGGAAAGCTTCTCGCTGAATTTCACCGCCATCGAGGTGACCCACACGGTCTTCCAGGACGACTTCACCGGCGTCCCCTCGAACGTCTTCTACAGCATCCCGGACGCGCAGTAGCGCCGCGGCATCACCCCGCCGCGCGCACCAGCATCACCCCGCCACGCGCACCAGCACGACGCTCACGTTGTCCCGCGCGCCGCGCGCCACCGCGGCCTCCACCACCACCGCCGCGCCGGCGCCCTGCCGCAGCATCTCCCCCAACTCCGCCTCCGGCAGCGCCTTGAACAGCCCGTCGCTGCAGAGCAGCAGCGCATCGCCCGGCACGATCCGGCCGCTGACCTTGTCCAGCACCAGCTCGCCGGATGCGCCCACCGCGCGCAGGATGACATTGGCCTGCGGATGCGCCTCCGCCTCCGCCTCCGTCAGCGTGCCCTGGTCCACCATCTCCTGCACCAGGGAATGGTCCCTGGTCACCCGCTGCAGGATGCCGCCGCGCAGCAGATAGGCCCGGCTGTCACCGGCCCAGAGGCAGGCGAAATGCCCGTGCCGCGCCATCAGCATCACCACCGTCGTGGCGATGATGCGCTCGGGCCCCAGCGCCGCCGCCTGTGCCTGCAGATCGGCATGCACGCTGGTCAGCCGCAGCCGCGCCTGGGCCAGGATCTCGGCCGCCGATAGCCCGGGCGGAATCGCCTCCAGCGCCGCCGCCACCGCCTGGCTGGCGACATCCCCGGCGCCATGCCCGCCGGCGCCATCCGCCACGGCCCAGAGCCCGAGGTCGGGCCGATGCACCAGGCTGTCCTCGTTCCGCTTTCGCACCGCGCCGGGGTGGGTGGCGGCATCGGAGGCAAGGCCGGGCTCGATCGAGGGGGTCATGCCGGGGCATCCAGCAGCAGGGCGAATTCGGCAGGCGCCGGCAGCGCGGCCAGCGGCCAGACCAGGCCGGGCAGCGCCCGGGACCCGGCCGTCCACCAGCCCGGCGCCGGCGCCTCGCCGGGGTCGCCCGGCGGCGGCACGGGCAGCAGCCCGGCCAGGGCATCGGCATCCAGCCCGCTGTCCTGGGCGGCGCGCAGGGCGCCTTCCATGGCGGCGAACCAGGCGGCGGGCCAGAGCCCTTCCACCGCGCCCGGCAGGGTCGCGGCGACGGTCAGGGCGAAGCGCCGGCCGACGGCATCGGCCGAAGGCGCCAGGACGCCGGCCACCGGGTCCGGACCGCAGGCGCCCGCGGGCAGGGCGAAGCGCCAAGCCGGTGCCGCGTCCCAGGCGGCCTCCCAGGCCTCGCCCAGGCTCGCCTGCGCCGCGGCGATCCCGGCCTGCAGCCAGCCGTCCCAGGGCTCGCAGAAGCTCAGCGGCAGGCCCCGGCGGATGAAGTCGCCATGCGCCGGGAGCTTGCCGTAGAGCCCGACCAGTGGGCCAGGAGTTAGGGGGCCAGGAGTTAGGGGGCCAGCGCCGGGCATCGGAACTCCTGCAGCTCGCGCAGCCCGAAGGGATGGATGGTGCTGCCGGTCCGCAGCTCGAAGACCATGGACCGGTCGCCCTGGGTGACGGTGGCCCGCAGCCGGTCGCCCTGGCCGGTGGATTGCAGGGTCGCCTGCCGCCCGGTCACCAGCTTGAAGGCGGACCAGCCGCCGTCGAAGGCCAGCGGCCCGGCCGAGGACGCCGGCTCAAAGTTGAGCGTCAGGTTGCCCCGGGTCGGCCAGGCCAGCGGGATGGGGCGCCCCGGCCCGCCCCGCGCCAGCTCGTGCCGGGTCCCCTCGACCTCGAGGATGGCGCCCTGGGCATTCGGGTCGAAGCCCTGCGGCACCAACTCGAAGCGCAGGCCGCCCATCATCGCGCCGCCGGGGAAGAAGGCGTCGCGGATGGCCTGGGCCCGCTCGAACTGCAGCACGTCGCCCTGCGCCACCGGCGGCGCGAGGCCCGCCGTCGCCACCAGCCGCCAGGGCCGCTGGGTCGTATCGACATAGGGCTTCACCCATTGGGCGAAGAACAGGTCCAGCGCCCCGCCCGGGCCGAACAGCCGGGCGAAGTCATCGACCGGCATGTCCGGCACGGCGTCGCGGCGGAAGGGGAAGGGGATGCCGCGCGGGTCGGCGAAGACCCGGCAGATCGGCCCCAGCGCCTGGCCGCCCGCTGCGGCGATCGCCGCCTTGGCGCCGCCGCTGCGCTGCGCCGCGGTGGATTGCCCGAGGGCGGTCAGCCAGCGGGCCAGCGGCTGCGGCTGCCGCGCCGCCTCCGCCAGCAACCGCTGCCCGGGGTCGAGCCCGGCGGTCGGCGCCGGCACCACCGTCCCGGGCGGGGAGGAGGCCAGCCGCGCCACCTGCACGTACAACTCGTTGACGATGGCCAGCACCGCATCCAGCGGCGTACCGGCGGCGGTCCGCAGCGCCCGGAAGCGCTCCTCCACCAGCTGCGCCACCGGCTCGGCTCCGGTCGGCGCGGCGGCGGCGCCTTGCGCGGCCTGCACCCGCTGCGCCTCGGCGCCACGGCCCGGGGCGGTCCACCCATCGGGCGGCGTGCCGACCGAAAGCTGCCGCGCCACCCCCCGCAGCAGGTCGCGGATCGGCGAGGTCGGGGCGCCGAGCACGTTCAGCCCCTCGGCGGCATCGCCCAGGTTGCGGAAGGGCGGCAGCACCAGGTCGTCCAGCAGGGTCTGCCAGGCACGCGCGTAATCCTCGGCATAGAGGCCGAGCACCGCCGCCTCCAGCCGCACCGGGTCCTCGGCCCCGGCGGCCTGCGCCTCCGGCCCCAGCACCCAGGATTCGGCCGCGGCGCCGCGCACCGCATCGCCCAGCGCCGGCAGCAGCGTCCGGTACAGCCCGTCGATGGTAAACAGCCCCGGCACGCCCTCGGTCAGCGGCTTGCCGGAGGCGCGGGTGAAGTAGCGCTGCCCCGCCGGCCCGGCGGCATCGGCCGGTGACCAGGCCCGCAGCGGCTGGCCCAGCGGCCGCAGCCGCGAATAGACCCGCTCCGCCATCGGCAGGCGGGAGAAGACGCGGCGGGCACCATCGACCAGCGCGCCATCCAGCGGATAGGTGGCGAAATCCGCCCGCGCCAGCAGGGCATCCAGATGCCCCAGCAGCGCATCCCGCTGCGGCGCACCGGTGGCGCCGGGGAAGGCGCGCTGCCAATCCGCCAGCAGCCATTCCCGCACCAGCGGCGCATCCAGCGGCCCCTGCTTGCCGAGCATCAGGTAGACCCGCGTCGCCTCGTACAGGTAGTCGGGCCGCTGGAAATTGGTGCGGATCTGCGCTTCCAGCCCGGCCAGCAGCCGCGGCAGCAGCACCCGGTCCAGCACCCGGCGATAGGCCGCCTCGGCCCCGGTCGCCAGCTCGGCCTCCTGGGAAAGCCCCAGCCCGCCACCCTCGGTCCGCGCCGCCGCCGGCAGCGGCCGCGCCGCATCGAGGTAGGGCAGCACCCCGCCGAGCGAGGCATCCAGCACCGGGTCGAAGCGCACCGGCCGGCCGGCACCCTCGGCCCTGGCCAGCGCCTCCTCCAGCGCGGAGGCCCGGCGCTGCTCGCCCTGATAGGCGACGAAGCCCCAGGCCATCCCGCCCAGCGTCACCACCAGCGCCAGCGACCAGGCGCCGATGGCGACCAGCCGCCGCCGCCGCTCCGCCCCGCGGTCGCGCGCCGCCAGCCGGGCCTCGTTGAAGACCACGTCGCGCAGCAGCCGGCCGAGGAAGAAGCTCCGTCCCTTCTGCCCCATCACCCCGGCCGGGCGGCGCGGATCGAGCCCGAAGGCCCGGCTCAGCGCGCCGGTCAGCCGGTCGATCGGCGTGCCTTCCTGCGTGCCGGAGGCGAGATAGACGCCCCGCAGCATCGGCGCCGGGTCCAGCCGCGTGCCGCCGAAGGCCGCCGTCACGAAGGCGCCGACCGGTTCGGCCAGGGAGGCGACCTGCCCGGGGAAGCCCATGATCGCGGCGCGCTGGGAGGGCCCGCGCTCGGCCTGCAGCCGCTCCAGCAGCCGGTCCTGCAGCCGCCCGAGCAGCAGGGTGAATTCCCCGGCGAACTTCCCCGCCACGCCCTCCGGCCCGGCCTCGACCGGGAAGGTCATGCCCCAGACCTGGCTGCGGGCCTCGCGGTCGAGGTCGTCGAAGAATTCGGTGAAGCCAGCGAGCAGATCGGCCTTGCTGATCAGCAGATAGACCGGCAGCCGCTGGCCCAGCTTCTCCTCCAGCTCCTTGATGCGGCGGCGGACGGCGCGGGCATGGTCGGCGCGGCCCTGCGCATCCAGCCGGCTCAGCATGTCGACGCCGAAGCAGACCAGCACGCCGTTCAGCGGCTGCCGCGGCCGGTTGCGCCGGAGCATGGCGAGGAAGCGGTCCCAGCCCGCCTTGTCGGCTGTCGCGTCGCTGTCCTGCGTGGTGTAGCGCCCGGCGGTGTCGATCAGCACCGCGCGGTCGGTCAGCCACCAGTCGCAGTTGCGGGTGCCGCCGACGCCGGCGACCTTCCCGCCATCCGCCAGGGGAAATTCCAGCCCCGATTGCGCGATGGCCGTGGTCTTGCCGCTGCCCGGCGGGCCGATGAAGACGTACCAGGGCTGCTCGTACAGGTAGCCGCCCTTGCCCCCCGTCGCCTGCTTGAGCTGGGAGAGCGCCGTCGTCAGCTTCTCCCGCAGCGCCGCCTCCTCCTCGGCGCTGGCCTGCGCCGCGGGATCGGGTGCTGCGGCTTCCGCCATCAGCGCGCCGTCCCGCTTCGCCCGCCGCAGCCCGGCGACGACGACGACGACGAGGAAGACCACCACCGGCAGGACGGCGAGCCCGAGGCGCGGGATCAGCGTTTCGAAAGGATAGACGCCGCCGGCGCCGATCAGCGGCCCATAGGTCCAGAACAGCACCGCCAGGGCGAGGGCCGCGACCAGCCCGGCCATGCCGGGGACCGAGCGCAGCACGGTGATCAGGGCCGACATCAGCGCGTGGCCCCCATGGTGGCGATGACGACCTCGATGCGGCGGTTCTCCTCCCGCCCCTCCGCCGTCGTATTCGCGGTGACGGGCTCGCTCTCGCCGCGGCCCTCGAAGCTGAAGCGGCCGGGGTTGCCGCCGGTCGCCCGGGCGATCACCTCCTGCGCCGCCTGGGCGCGGGCCGCCGACAGGTGGAAGTTGGACGGGAAGCGCGCCGTCCGGATCGGCTGGTTGTCGCTATGGCCGAGGATCTGCACCGCGCCCGGCTCATCCCGCAGCGCCTCGCCGATGCGGGTCAGCAGCGGGATGAAGCGCGCATCGAGGCTGGCGCTGCCGGAGGCGAAGATGCCGCGGTTGCGGATGCGGACGATGACCCGGTTCGGGTCCGACAGCACCGTCACCAGCCCCTGCTGGATCTCGGGCGCCAGGAATTGCCTGAGCCGCATGGTCAGGTCGGGCCGGCTCGGCGCCACGGCCGGGGGTGGCGGCGGGGCCGGCGGCACCGGCGGGGCCGAGCGCTGGATGGTCGGCAGCGCCCCCGGCGGCAGCGCCGCCAGCCGGGCGAACAGATCCTCCGACCGGCCGGACAGGCTGCTCGCCAGCCCGGCATAGCCGATGCCCAGCACCGCGACGCAGAGCGCCGCGGCGACCCAGGCCGGCACGCTGCGCCCGCTGCGGCGATGCGGCGCATCGACGCCGCGCCAATGCGGCGACAGCTCCCGCTCATAGGCGCCGCGCAGCTGCACCAGCAGCTGGTAGAGTCCCTCGCGGATCCGGTCCAGCTCCGCCGCGCCGCGCGGCGACAGCCGGTAGCGCCCCTGCAGGCCGAGCGCGAGGCAGAGGTAGGAGACTTCCAGCGCTTGGCGGTAGCGCCCCGGGTCCTTCTGCATGCCGGACAGCATGTCGAAGAAGCGGTCGCCCGCCTTGACCTCCTGGTGGAAGGTCGAGACCAGCGAATGCGCGCCCCAGCCGCTGGCCTGGCCCCAGGGCGTCGCCATGGCGACATCGTCGATGGCGGCACAAAGCCCGTAATGTGCGGCGCGGATCTCGTCCGGCGTCACCTCGGCGGCGCGCGCCTCGGCCTCGAAGCCGCGCAGGGCGCGGATGGCGCGCTCGCGCAGCTCCTCCGGGTTCGGCACCTGCACGGCCGCGACGAGGCGCGCGAGCAGGTCGAGCAGCGGCGCCGCGGCAGCGGCCAGCGGCCCCATCCCGACCTTGGGCAGCGCCTCCGCCTCGCCGGCCATGCGCGGCGCCGGGCCGAAGCCCGGTGCCTGAGGGGCGAAACCAGGTTGCACGAAGCTGGGCGGCGGCACCGCGGGGGCCGCCGCCGGCATCGGCGTGGCGGCGCGGGAAGGCCCGCGCACCACCGTGCGGTCGCTGTCGTCCGGCTCGGAGAAGGGATTGTCGCTCATGCGAGGATGGCCCACAGCTCCATGCGGAGATTCGGGAATTCACCGGAGACGTGGATCGCGAAGCCGCCCGAGGTCTGCATCTGCTGCCAATGCGGGCTGCCGCGATCCAGCTCGAAATAGGTCGCCCCGGCGTGGAAGGGGATCTGCCGCGGCGCGACCGGCAGGGGCCGCACCGCGATGCCCGGCAGCGCCACGTTCACCAGCTCCCGGATCTGCTCGACCGCGCCGATCTTGACCTGGTTCGGGAACAGCCGGCGCAGATGCTCGGATGGCATGTCGGCCTGCACGGACAGCACGAAGGACCCGGCGCGCAGCCAGTTGCGGTCGGTGATCGGGCCGATCCGCACCCCATGCCGCGCATCGCGCAGCGGGATGGACACCGCATTCTGGTCGATGTCGGCCGAGAGCGCCCGGCGCAGGTCGGCGATCACCGGGGCGAAGCTGCGCTGCAGATCCTCGTGCCGGTAGCCGGGATAGGTGCTGCCGCGCCGGCTCGGGTCGGTGAAGGTCGCCAGCTCGCCGGCGACCTGCACCAGCGTCGCGTAGAAGGCTTCCGGGTGGACGTTGCCGGCATCCGCCCAATGCGCCAGCAGCGGCTGCCAGCGGTTCAGCGCCTGCAGCAGCAGGAATTGGGAGACATCGGCGACGCCCCGCGTCCCCGGCTGCGCCAGCCGCCCGGCCAGCGCCTCCGCCCGCTGCCCGATCATGCCGACCAGCTCGGCGACCAGGTTCGCCAGCGGCGGCGCGGCGGAGATGCGGAGGCAGGTCGGGATGTAGCGCTCGTCCACCACCACGCGGCGGTCGGCCTGGACCTCCACGATGCGGGCGATGCCGATGCAGGTGAAGCCGGCGCGCTCCTCGGTCTCCAGCATGAAGCGCAGCCGCGGCCGGCCGACCTGCAGCTCGGCCGGCAGGGTGCTGTCGGAATGGGTGTCGAAGGCCTCGAAGCTGCGGAGGCCGTAGCGCGCGCCGCCGCTGTCGGGGCCCTCGACGAAGGCGACCTCCGGGCTGCCGGGCTGGCGGATCGGCGCCGCCAGATAGACCACGGCATTGCGGGTGCCCTCGGTCAGGTCGAGCGGCATGGGCTGGTCCGCCTGGCCGGGAATGGCGAAGGGCGTGCCGTCCTCCAGCACGCCGGCGGCGGCGGCGAGGGCGAATTTCCCCGCCCCCAGCAGGTCCCGGTCGAGCGACAGCTCGGTCACGCCCCAGGGGTGCGGCCGCAGCGGCGCCGTGCGTGCCTGGAGCAGATGCTCGAGGTAGCGGTCCTGCTGCTGGAAGTGCTGGGCCCGGAGGAACATGCCCTCCTGCCAGACCACCTTGTCGTACCAGCTCATTTATTCCCCCAACGGCGCGACCGGCCGTGTGCTTGCCGCCCGTTACCCCTTGCGGGACGCTTCCTCGTAGGCACGCGCGAAGGCCTTGCCGAAGGCGCTGTCGAAATCATCCTCGAACTGGTCGAGCAGCTGGCCATGCAGCGCGCGATAGGCCTCCCACAGCCGCTTCTCCCGCGCGCCGAGGAAGCCGCCGCCCTTGTCCGCCGCCTCGACGCCGGCGGGCGCCAGCTTCTCGAGCAGCGCCCGCGCCGCCGCCTGGGTCGCCGCCAGCGACGCCACCTGATGCGCGTTGAGATCGGCGACGGTCTCGGCGACGGCGGCGAGGCCCGACCTGCCGCCGAGCAGCGCGGCCATCGCCGCGTCGTCGGTCGCCGCGAATTTCAGCGGGTTGTTGCCGGCGGCGCGCAGCATGGTCTGCTCGATGCGGAATTCCCGCTTCACGTCGGCCCGGGCGATCAGCAGCGCGCGGATGCCGGCGACGGCGGCGCGCAGGCTGGCCCCGGCGGCGACCAGCGCCGTGGCGGGGTCGACCCCGGCGAGCGCGGTGGCCGGCAGCCCGGCACCCTGCAGCAGCAGCGCCAGCGCCGCCTCCGCCGGGGGTGCGGCGGCCGCGGCCGGGTCCGGGGCGGGTGGCGGCGCCACGGCCGGCGGCGGCACGGCGACGGGGATGGCGTAGCTCGGCACCCCTTCCTCGGCGAAAGGATCACGGATCTCGGCCTGCGGGGCGGGCGCCGGCGCCCGGTCCGGCTCGAGGAAGGCCGCCGGCGGGGCCGGCGGCGGTGCCGCGATTACCGGCGGCGGCGGCGGCGCGACGACGACCGGCGGCGGCTCCACCGGCGCCGGCGGCCTGGCCCCGGGCGGCGACAGGTCGAAGTCCAGGTCCCAGTCGTCCGGCAGCGGCGCCGCCGTCCGCACCGGCCGCGGCGGGGAGAAGGCATCGGACGCCGCCGGCCGATGGTCCGGCATCGGCGGCTCGTCGCCGAAGGGGTCGAAGTCATCCGGCAGCGCCACCCCGCCGCCCGGCAGCGGCGGCGTGGCGAAGCCGGGGGAGGGGCCCTGGCCGGGCGGCGGCGCGAAGGGATCGGCGAAGGGATCCGGCACCGCCCGCCCCATGCCGGCCGCCGGTGCGCCGCCCCAGGCCGGGGCCTGCTGCACACCGAAGCCGACGCCGAAGCCTGCGCCGGCGGCACCGATCCGCACCTCGATCTCGTAGCTGCCGAGCCGCAGCCGGTCGCCATCCGCCAGCGGCGAGACCAGATCGCGGCCGATCGGCGCCGATGCATGATTCAGGAAGGTGCCGTTGGTCGAGAGGTCGCGCACCTGCCAGAAGCCGCCGCGATACTCCAGCGCGCAATGCTTCTTCGACAGCACCCGCTCCGGGTCCTGCAGCTGCCATTCGCAGTCGAGGCCGCGCCCGAGCGTCAGGTCGCCGCCCGCGGATGTCCGGCTTTCCGGCACCGCCGCATCCGGGCAGCGCAGCACGTTGAGCGTCAGTTCCATCCGCTCAGCCCACCATCACCGTCGGGTTGCCCATGATGACGCTGCCGCCATGCGCCGTCATGCTGCCGATATGCGCCGCCGGCATGCCGCTGATCAGCACGGTGAAGGCACCGGTGACGATGACGTCGGGCGGCCCGACGCAGGTGCACATGTCGCCGACCCGCGCCGCCGGCAGCCCGCCGATCAGCACCGTCGGCGCCCCCGGCGGCAGCACCGGGCCGCCGACATGCGGGACGATCCCGGTCACCATCGGGCAGACATGCATGCTGGTGACGGTCGCCGCGGGAAAGGGCATCAGCGCGCCTCGGGCTTGCGGGTCATGCCGTCGTTTCCGGCGCCACGCGGCCGGCGCCGCCGAACCCGATGTCCCGCCCGCTGGCGAGGAAGCGGCCGAGCCGCGTCGCATGGGTATTCACCTCCGCCCGCACGGCGGCCAGCACCACCGCGCCGGAGACGGCGACGCCGGTCAGGTGCTCGGGCGGCGGCACCACCGGCTGGCCTTCCGGCCCCATGCTGCCGCCGGACCAGAAGGCGCCGACCGCGGCCCAGGCCTCGGTGCTGCGGAATTTGGCGGCCTCGGCGGCGGTCATGGCGGCGCGGCGATGCGCTTCCTCCGGCCGCCGCACCCAGGTCTCGGCGGCGGTCAGCGCCGCCAGGTCGTCCGCCGTCTGCGCGGTATCGGGCGGCGCGCCGCGGGCGCACATGCAGGCCCACCACACGGCTTCCCGCTTCGGCAGCGCATGCGCCACCACGCGGCAGGCCTCGATCAGCTTGCCGGCGGCCTCCAGCCTGGCGATCGCCTCCTCGGCGGTCGCCGCGCCCGCGACCAGTCCGGCGCAATCGTCGTCCAGCTCCAGCCGCGGCAGCAGCGGCGGCAGCGCGACGGCCAGCTTGGAGCGTAGGCCGGGCTGCGACTGGCTCATCTCAACCGCCGATCATGGTGATGGCACCACCGAACTTGGCCAGGCCCTGGCCGGTATGCTGCTTGATGGCGCCCTTGTTCTCGTGCAGCAGCTTGGCATCGGTGGTGATCTTCAGGCCGGAGATGGTCACGCCCTCGGGCATCACCTCCACCGAGGAGGTGGGGCCACCCTTCAGCACCACGCCCTGCATGCCCTCGATCGTCACCTTGCCCACCGCCGCCTTGATCGAGATGTTGCCGAGGCTGACCTCGATCGTCATGTTGCCCATGCTGACGGTCAGCTTGTCGTTGCCCATCTTCACGGTGGTTTCCCGATTCCCCTGGGAGACCTCCAGCGTATCATTGCCCATGCCGATGGTGGTGAGGCGATTGCCCTGCGTCACCTTCAGGGTCTCGTCGCCCTTGATGGTCGTGGTGCGCTTGCCGTCGGACAGGTCCGGGCTCTCGCCCGTCACCTCGCGGACCTCGTTGCCCTTGACCTTGCTGGACAGCAGGTTCTTCACCAGGACGACCATGTCCTTCTCGGCCTGGAGATAGAGCTGCTCCTCGCCCTTCTTGTCGTCGAAGCCCATGATATTGGCATTGGTCCGGGCGCCGCCCTTGGTGGAGCGGCTGCGGATGCCGGTGCGGGTGATATGCGCCGGCAGCTCCCAGGGCGGCATCGCGCCGTCGTTGTGCAGGCTGCCCAGCACCACCGGCTTGTCGAGGTCGCCGTCGAGGAAGCCGACCAGCACCTCGTCGCCGATCCGCGGCAGGAACCAGGCACCGCCCCACTTGCCCGCCCAGGGCTGCGCGACGCGCACGTAGCAGGAGGAATTCTGGTCCCGCTTGCCGGCCCGGTCCCAGAGGAAATGCACCTTCACCCGGCCGTACCGGTCGCAATGCTGCTCCTCGCCGGACGGGCCGGTGATGAGGGCGCTCTGCAGCGCCGGCATCGCCGGGCGCGGCCGCGGCGCCGCATTGCGCCAGCTGCGCTCGGCCGGGATGGCGACGAAGCTGTTCGCGTAGCTGGAGGCGCCGTCGCCGGCCAGCTGCGCCTCGTCGAGGGCCTCGTGCCGCACCGCGGTCAGCAGCCAGGTGGCGACGCTGCCCTCCAGCCCTTCCTTCACCTTCAGGCGGCCGCCGGCGAACAGCGCGGCGATCTGGGTATCGCCCTGGCCGGTATCGGCCAGCACCTCGTCCTGCTCCATGCCCCGCTCGGCCGGCCTGGCATCGGGCTGCATGGTCTGCCCCGCCCCCCAGCGGAAGACCTCCCAATCGGAGGGATTGGCCGTCGTCGTCAGCTTGGTCGGCGCCGTCGCCTGCAGCAGCGCCTGCGGCTTCAGCATGTCGAAGTCATGCGCCACATGGGTGCCGGGCTGCAGGCTGCCGTAGACCTTCCAGTTCACCACGGCATCGGCGCTGTTGCGGTCCGGCCGCACCACCGCGGGGTCGCCGGGCACCAGCGGGAAGTCGGCGTTCTCGCCGGTCACCGCCAGGGTATGGTCGGCGCTGGTATGCTCGAAGTAGTAGCCGCCGCCGATCTCATCCAGCAGCCGGCTGGCGAATTCGAAGTCGGATTCGTGGAACTGCACGCAATAGGGCCGCGGCGTGGCGGGCAGGGTGCCGAAGCGCACCGGCGCCACCGCGCTTTCCTGGAACAGCTTGGTCAGGATGTCCTGCGTCGACTGGTCCTGGAAGATGCGGCAATCCACCGTCCGCGTCAGGTTCCAGAGCAGCGGCACCGCCTCCAGCCGATAGGTCGTCAGCTCCCGCTCCGCCCCGCCGACGCGGGCGAAGCCGCGCACCATGCCGTTGAAATGCCGCTCCGGCTGGTCCGGCAGGGCGACCGTGCAGGTGATGGACTTGCCGAGCAGGTCCTTCGGCATCAGGTCGGTGCGGGCGGACAGCACCTCGGCCTCGAGGCTGAAGGGCCGGCCGATCGCCTCGGTCACCACCAGCCGGCGCAGGACCAGGGTATCCTCGCCCAGCGGCGAGGTGATCCGCAGGAGCCGTCCAGACTGCTTGATCTCCGGCGACCCTGCCATTCTCTCCCCTCCGGCCCGTTCCGCCATCATACAGTCCCGCCACCCTCGGTGGAATAGTGGCGGCGATGGTGGCCGGCCGTTCGGTCGCGACGACGTGACCGCGGGGCCGGTGGTCAGAAGGCGGCGTGCAGCCGCAGCGCGAGGACCGGCACCGGGCCGCGATCCGCGTTGTAGGCCGGGTTGACCAGCAGCTGGCCATTGGCGGTCAGGTTCAGCCCATAGGACAGCTTCAGGTCGTAATAGGCCTCGAAGGCCACTTCCGGCGCCGCGCTCAGCCGGCCGTCGCCGGTCAGGAAGCCGATGCCCCCCGCCGCCAGGAAGCGCTTGTGCGCCGCGGAGATGCCGCCGAGGTTGAAGGCGGCGCCCACCGTATCCCCCGCCCGGCCCCAGCCGCGCCCGGCCAGCGCCAGCCCCGCCGAGGCGGACCAGTCCATCTCGGTGAACATCCAGTTCTGCGCCCGGCCGTCGTTCCAGCCGAAGCGGGCGAAGCCGCCGAGGCTGTCGGTCACCTCCTGCTCCAGGTTGAAGCCGAGCATGCCCTTGGTGCGGTAGCCGCGCAGCGCCTCGGTTTCTGACTGGCCTTCCTCCACCGCCGAGGTCAGCCGGTTCCAGGTAACGGAGCGGGTGCGGGACAGCCCGCCGAAGACCCGCAGCACCCCCGGCCGGCCGCCCAGGCTCCAGGCCTGTTCCACCTGCGCCAGCCACTGCCAGGCCCGGCCGAGGCTGGTATCGAGCGAGAGCCCGTTGACGTTGCGCGCCACCATGAAGGCACCGGTACGGACGGCGTTCCGGCCGTTCTCCCATTCCAGCACGACGCCATTGGTGAAGCCGCGGGCATCGGCGGCGAAGTCCACCGCCCCGGCGCCGACCAGCGCCCAGTTCAGGAACTGGCTGCGGGCATCATGCGCATAGCGGTTGTCGTCGAAGAAATCCCAGGTCGAGACCTTGCCGGCGGTGATGGTGATGCGCTCGCGCGCCAGCGGCCCGGCGAAGCGCATCGGATCCGGGTCGGTGCCGATCGCCGCATCCGCCGAGAGGTCGATGGTCTGCCGCACGAAGAGCCGCGACATGAAGGCATAGGGATCCTGGGTGCCGACCCGGAAGGCCTCGTTGTTCGGGAAGGCGGCGGCACCCCGCGCATTGCTCAGCCCGAAGCCGCGCGTCACGGAGGGCACCGCGATCACCTCCGCATTGCTCCAGAGCCGGCGGCCGAGCACGAGGTCGAGCGATTCGGTATTGGCGAAGGACTGCTTGGGCGAAAGGCTGCTCTCGCCCTGGTAGGGGGAGCGGAAGCGGGCATTGCCCTGCAGCACGCCGGTGAACTGGCCGCGCAGCAGCCAGCCCTCGGCCTCGCGCCGGGCCAGCCAGTCCTCGGCACCCTCGATCGTCGCATCCAGGTTGGGCTGGTAGATCGGCCCGGCGGTGCCGCGCTGGGCCGCGGCCGGGCCATGGGCCAGGATGCCCAGGGCCAGGGTAGCCAGGGCCACCATGCCGGCCAGGGCCGGCCCCGGCAGCCCGCTTCGCCGCCTCGCTCCGCGCCCCATGCCCGATCTCTCCATTCGCGCCGGCCTGTTACGCGGAACCGGGGCCGCGCCGCAACCGGCCGCCGGCGCCTGTCGCCGAAGCGTCACGCCGAAGCGTTGCGCCGGGGGGGCTTAACGCAGGGTTTGACCCGGCCCCCGGCCTCCCCGAAGCTGGTCCCCTACCGGGAGAACCCAATCATGAGCGAACGCCCCTTCACCCGCGCCGACCTCGACCTGCTGCGCCGCTGGGACACGCCGACCATCTGCAACGCGCTCGAGATCGTGGCCCCGGCCCGGCGCGGCCGCGGCTTCACCCTGCAGCCCTTCACCGCCGCCGATCCGTCCCTGCCTCCGATCTGCGGCCTGGCCCGCACCGGGCAGATCCGCGCCGCCGCCCCCTCCGGCCGCACCCGGGAACAGGACAAGGAAGCGCGCATCGGCTGGTACGAATACGTCGCCGACGCCGACCTGCCGACCATCGTCGTCATCGAGGACCTGGACGAGAACCCCGGCTTCGGCGCCTTCTGGGGCGAGGTGAACAGCAACGTCCACAAGGGCCTCGGCGCCCAGGGCTGCGTCACCTCCGGCTCCTTCCGCGACCTCGACATGCTGGCGCCGGGCTTCCAGATCATCGGCGGCATGATCAACCCGAGCCATGCGCATGTGCACATGGTCGATTTCGGCCGCGACGTGATCGTCCACGGCATGCCCTGCATGCATGACGACGTGGTCCATGCCGACCGGCACGGCGCCGTCGTCATCCCCGCCGAGGCGGTCCGCCAGCTCCCCATCGCGATCGAGCTGATCACCCGCAAGGAAGCCGTCATCCTCGACATGTGCAAGCGCGACGACTTCGACATCCACAAGCTGAAGGAAGCCCTGGCGAAGTCCGAGGATATTCACTGAAGCAGCTGGCACTGAAGCAGCTGGCACTGAAGCGGCTGGCCTGCCTGGTCCCGCTCCTGGCCTGCCCCGCCGCGGCGGAACCGGGGTGGGAGGCCGCGGCGGTGCTGGTGGCGCCGGCGCTGCGCGCCTGCCTCGCCGGCGACAAGACCGGCTTCGTCGATGACGTCGGCCCGGCCAGCAATGGCCGGCTGACCGTCCGGGTGCGGCGCGGCGCGGCGACCGAACGCTGCGTGGCGCGCGAGACGGGGGAGGTGGCGATGCGCCTGCCCTGGGCCGGGGCGCCGCCGCCCGAGCCCGCCGCCACCGCCTATTTCCTCGAACGCCGCTGCGTCGATGCGCGCCGGCTGGCGGCCCCTGACGGCACCATCCTCGGCTGGCTGGCCTATCCGGCCTGTTGACGGCGGCGGGCGGCCGGACCGCTCAGGCGACCGCACCGCTCAGGCGACCGCCGGCTCCAGCCCGTAATCCGCCCAGCGCACCCGGTCGCGGCCCGCCGCCTTGGCCGCGTACATCAGCGTATCCGCCGCCGCCAGCGCCGCCTCGGCCGAGGCCGGGGCGCTGTCGAAGCGCAGCGCGCCGATCGAGGCGGTGACGGCATAGCCCTCCCGCGCCATCCGCTCGGCCAGCGCCTGGCGCAGCCGCTCGCCCAGCGGCTGCGCCTCCGCGGCATCGGCCAGCAGCATGCAGAATTCGTCGCCGCCCAGCCGCGCCACCACGTCGCCCTGCCGCAGGCTGCCGCGCAGCACCTCCGCCACCAGCTTCAGCACCGCATCGCCAGCGGCATGGCCGAGCCGGTCGTTCACCTGCTTGAAGCCGTCGAGGTCGATGAACAGCAGGGTGAAGGCGCGCTGCTGCGCCAGCACCGCATCCAGCGCCGCCATCATGGCGGAGCGGTTGGGCAGCCCGGTCAGCCCATCGGTCAGCGCCATGTCGCGCATCCGGTGCATCGCCCGGCGCAGCTCCAGCGCGGTCGAGACGGAGCGCGCCAGCCCGCCGAGGATCTCCAGCTCCTCCTCGGTCGTCGGCCGCGGCGCGTGGTCGATGACGCAGAGCGTGCCGAGGGCGAAGCCCTCCGGATTGACCAGCGGCACCCCGGTATAGGACCGCACGAAGGGATGCCCCTGCAGCAGCGGATTGTCGGCGAAGCGCGCATCGAGCGCCGCATCCGGCACCACCAGCGGCTGGTCCGGGTTGAGGATGGCATGGGCGCAGAAGGCGGTGTCGCGCGAGGTCTCCGTCGCCTCCAGCCCGTAGCGCGCCTTGAACCACTGCCGGTCCGCGTCGATCAGCGAGACCAGCGCGATCGGCCGCTTGGTCAGCCGGGCGGCGAGCCGGGCGATGTCGTCGAAGGCGGCCTCGCAGGCGCTGTCCAGCACCTCGTAGGAATAGAGCGCGTTCAGCCGGGCGGCTTCGTTCGCGGGCAACGGTGCGGCGGGCATGATGTGGTCCGGGCTCCAGCCTTGGGGGTCCTGCGCGTGCGACGCCCGCCGCCCGATCCGCGACGGACGGTCCCGCCCCAGGCCTGCATATTCATCAGGCTGCATGCGGATGCAAACATAAACCTTGGGTTGTGCAATCGATTCAGATCACGACCGACCATGGCCGGGATGGACAAGCGCCGCCGGCGGCGGCGGAATGAGGCCGCGACGGGCGAGGGATGCGGATGCCGGACAGGGACATGGAACCAGGGATGACGGGTGCGGTGCTGACGGTGGTGCGCCCCGAATGGGTCGACCACTACGGCCACATGAACATGGGCTTCTACCTGGTGGTCTTCGACATGGCGACCGACCAGCTCTGGCCCAGCCTCGGCCTCGGCCCGGCGCTGCATGCCCAGGGCTTCGGCACCTTCGCCGCCGAGACCTGGGTGAACTACGTGCGGGAGGTGCGGGAGGGCATGCCGCTGACCGCCACCAACGAGGTCATCGCCTATGACGCGAAGCGGCTGATCTGCGTCCACCGCCTCTACCACGCGACCGAGGGCTGGCTCGCCGCCGAGAACGAGGTGCTCTACCTCTGCATGGATCTGTCCATCCGCAAGGTCGGGCTCTGGCCGCAGGCGACGCTGGACCGCTTCGCCGCGGTCTGCACCGGCACCCCGCCGCTGCGCCTGGCCCTGAAGCGGAAGGCCTGATCCCGGCCCACCGCGCCCCTTGGCCAAGCGGGCCGGGGTTACGGCAGCCTCCGCGGATCGAGGCGCGGAAGCGAGCAGGTGCCAGGCCCGACGGCAGTGCAGCCCGGGCGACAGGCCCGGGCTGCATCGCGTCAGGCCCTGGCCGGGCTGGCGCCGATCAGAGGAACCAGTGGCCGGTCGCCTCGAAATTCGCGGTGACGACGGCCGCCAGCGCATTCCAGTCGACCACCCCGTCATGGCCGGCATCGGCCACCGCGACGCTGGCGCCGGCCGAGGCATCGACCGAAATCCCCGCCACATCGGCCGATACCGCCGCCACCGCGACCGGCGCCGACGTGGTGCTGCCGAGCGGGGTGAAGTCGATATGCGACACGGTGATCGAGGTATTCGCGTTGGTATTCATCACGCCGATGGTGTCGTTCATCCCGCCATGGTCGTGATCGGTCGGGATATGCTCGTTGAAGGAGCCCATCTCGTTGCCGTCGACCTTGAAGGTGATCTTCCCCGGCTCCCAGATCATCTGATAGTCGTGGAACTGTCCGCTGCTGACGCCGTTGAAGATCACGGTCTGGAAAGCGTCGCTGCCGTTGTTGTTCCAATGGACGGTGGCATATTGCCGGCCCGAGCCATCCGGCGTGATCTCCAGCATGTCGATCTCCTGGCCGGGCCATTGGTTGTCGCCGGGCCAGAGAACGATGCCGGGGCCGGGCTGGGAGCCATCGACCTTGGCGGTGACGGTATAGGTGCCGTAGCCATGTCCCGCGTCGGGGCCGGTGGCCCATTCCATCATCGAGGCGGAACCGGTGAGGGTGACCGCGCCATTGACGGGCGCGGGGACGTTCCAGGAATTGCTCAGGGAACCCAGGTTGCTGTCGAAAGTATTGGTAACCGCGGTATTGGACATAATGAAACCCTGTGGTGAGCCGGTCGCGCACGACACGACACGCGGCCCGCGGAGGCGAGCTGCGCATAGGTTGCTGCGGCGTGGTGGGCTGTAGTCAGCCCTCAGGCGCTTGACGCACGGCACCTGTCCGGCGGCCGGGCGAGCCGGTCGCGCCATCACCATGGCAGGCGGCAAGCAATGCTCGCCGCGCGCCGGTCATTGGCAAATGAAAGTCGGTAATTGGTCTTGGGCAGTGTCGGGATCGCAGACCCGGCACTGGGCCGGTGGCGCTTGCACTACAGAGTTAAAATCGCCCGAACAAGAGTTGAAATTGCATTTCAAATCAAAGCCTGAATGACAGCATCCGATCTGGCGCCCGGCAAGATCAACCCAGCATTGCTGCCGGTCGGCCAAATCATGAATTAATCTTAACTGTAATGCAGGGGGCTTATAAAGGCCAGGGCATGGATGGCGCAGTACTGCATCCAGGCTAGACCGGCCCGATCCGCTGCCGCAGCCCCACCACATCCTCCCGCCGCGGATGCGCCGTGCCGGGCCGCATCACCGCCGCCGCGCCCGCCGCCATGCCCCAGGCGAAGGCCTCCCGCGGGGCCTCGCCTCGCGCCAGCGCCAGCACCATGGCGGCGAGGAAACTGTCGCCCGCGCCCACCGCGCCGAGCGCGGGCACGTCGAGGGCCGGCAGCCGCAGCACCCCGCCCGGTTCGGCCAGCAGCGCCCCCTCGTGGCCGAGCGTCACCGCCACCAGCCCGACCCTGCCAGCCCGCACCAGCGCCATCGCCGCCGCCTCCGGCTCGGCCTCGCCGGTCAGCGCCGCGAATTCTCCCCGGCTCGGCTTGATCAGCGCCAGCCCGGCGCCGAGCGCCGCCTGCAGCGGCGCGCCCGAGGTATCGAGCACGAAGCGCTGGCCGCGCCGCGCCGCGATCGCCGCCGCCCGGGCATAGACATCCGAAGGCACGCCGGGCGGCAGGCTGCCGCTGGCGACGACCCAGTCCGCCTCCACTGTCTCCAGCACCGCCAGCGCCGCCTGCCACTCCGCCTCGGCCAGCGCCGGGCCTTCCGGCACGAAGCGGTATTCCTGCCGGGTGGAAAGGTCGTGCACCGTATGGCTCATCCGCGTGCGGCCCTGGATCGGGATGGCCTGATGCGGCACCCCGCCCTCGGCCAGCAGCTCCAGCAGCAGATGCCCGCTGACCCCGCCGGCGGCGACCACCGCCAGCGTCTCCCCGCCCAGCTCGTGCAGCACGCGGGAGACGTTCACCCCGCCGCCGCCGGGATCGAAGCTCTCGTTGGTCGTGCGGATCTTGCGCACCGGCTGCACCGCGGGGGCATCCGCCGCGATGTCCACGGTGGGATTCAGGGTCAGGGTCAGGATCTTTGGGGTCATTTCAATCCGCTGCTCGAGGTCTTGGTCCAGCAACGCGGCGGAGGCGGCCGAAGTGCCGCCCGCCGCGTCAGTCGATCTGCAGGTTCATCTTCTTCAGCACCGGCCCCCAGCGCCGCGCCTCCGCTGCCAGGAATGTGGCGAGCTCCTCCGGCCCGGTGCCCATGGCGAATTGCCCCTCCGTCAGCAGCCGGTCCTTCAGGCTCGCCTCCTGCAGCGCCTGGCCGGCCGCCTGGGACAGCCGCTCCAGCACCGGCCGCGGCGTCTTGGCCGGCGCGACCAGGCCGAAGTAGGTCTGGGCGACGGCATCGGGCACCGTCTCGGCGAAGGTCGGGATCTCCGGCATGAAGGGCATCCGCCGGTCGCCGGTCCAGCCGATGATCCGCCCCTGGCCGTTGCGATGCGTCCCGATCGCCGAGGCCCCGCCCACCACCAGCAGGTCCAGCGTCCCCGCCAGGAAGTCGTTCAGCTGCTGCGCATCGCCGCGATAGGTCACGTCCTGCATGCGGATGCCGAGCGCATCCGCCACCATCACCGCCGCGATGTTGTTGAAGCTGGAAGGACCATTGGTGCCGTAGTTCAGCTTGCCCGGCTGCGACTTCGCCAAAGCCACGAATTCCGGGATGGTCTTCGGCAGCCGGTTCTGCAGCACGAAGGCGAAGGGCAGGATGCTCAGCAGCGAGATCGGCGCGAAATCCTCGACCTTGTAGGAGAGGTTGCGCATCAGCAGCGGGTTGAGCGTCAGCGTCGTGCCGGAATTCACCAGCAGGGTCAGCCCATCCGGCGCGGCGCGGGCGACGTATTCGGCGCCCACCACCGTCGCCCCGCCCGGCCGGTTCTCCACCTGCACCGGCTGGCCCAGCGACCGCGCCATGCCTTCCGCCAGCAGCCGCCCCATCAGGTCGGTGGAGCCGCCGGGCGGGAAGGGGACCACCAGGGAGATCGGCCGCGCCTGGGCGTAGGCCGGCGCCGCCAGCAGCCCTCCGCCCATCGCCAGCAAGGGCCGCCGGCCGATCCGCAGCTTGGTCATCGTCTCTCTCCCCGGTTTTGCCGGCAGCCTGCCACGCTTCGCACCGGCCGGGAAACCACCGCTTGACGCCGCCGCGCGCCCCGCCTGCTATGCGCGCCGGAGGAGCCCCGAATGTCCGACCATATCCAGGTCTCGAATGCCGATGGCATCTGCACCATCACCATCGCCCGGCCCGAGAAGAAGAACAGCCTGACCCGCGCGATGTATGCCGTGCTCGCCGGCGCCATCGAGGCCAGCGCCGCCGATCCCGCCATCCGCTGCCTGCTGCTGACCGGGGAGGGCGAGGTCTTCTGCGCCGGCAACGACATCGGCGAGTTCCAGAACCGCGCGCCCGAGGACCCGAACGCCCCGCCGCCGAGCAAGCGCTTCTACTATGGCCTGGCGAATTACGAGAAGCCGATCGTCGCCGCCGTCCCCGGCCTCGCCATCGGCATCGGCTGCACCATGCTGCTGCATGCCGACATCGTCTATGCCGCCCCCGAGGCGCGCTTCCGGCTGCCCTTCGTCGACCTCGGCCTGGTGCCGGAGCTCGGCTCCTCCATGCTGGTGCCCTGGATGGTCGGCCGGCAGAAGGCCGCCGAGCTCATGCTGCTCGGCGACTTCTTCGATGCCACGGCCGCGCAGGAGATGGGCTTCGTCAACCGCATCCTGCCGCGCGGCGAACTCCTCGACACCGCGCGCGCGACGGCCGCCCGCCTCGCCGCCAAGCCGCCGGAGGCGCTGCGCCTGACCAAGCGCCTGCTGCGGCAGCACCACCCGGCGCTGCTGGAACGCATGGAGGAGGAGCGCGGCCTGCTCGCCGCCCGGCTGCGGACCGACGAGACCCAGGCCATCATGGCCAACGTGCTGAAGCCGAAGCGCTGAAGGAAATCCGCATGTCCCTGATCGACTCCCTGAAGGGCCGGCTCTCGCTGCCGCTCATCGGCTCGCCGCTCTTCATCATCTCGGTGCCCGACCTCGTCGTCGCGCAATGCACCGCCGGCGTCATCGGCGCCATGCCCTCGCTCAATGCCCGCCCCGGCGAGCTCTTCGAGGAATGGGTGATCGAGATCAAGGAACGCCTCGCCGCGCATGACGCGCGCCATCCGGAGCGGCCCGCGGCGCCCTTCGCCATCAACCTCATCGTCCACAAGTCCAACGACCGGCTGGACCACGACCTCGCCGTCTGCGTGCGCCAGCAGGTGCCGCTGATCATCAGCAGCCTCGGCGCGCGGGAGGAGGTGAATACCGCCGTCCACGGCTACGGCGGCCATGTGCTCCACGACGTCATCAACCAGCGCTTCGCCCACAAGGCGATCGAGAAGGGCGCCGATGGCCTGGTGCTGGTCTGCGCCGGCGCCGGCGGCCATGCCGGGGCGCTCTCGCCCTTCGGCTTCGTGCAGGAAACCCGCGCCTGGTTCGACGGCCCCATCGCGCTCTCGGGCGCCATCGCCAATGGCCGCAGCGTGCTGGCGGCGGAAGCGCTCGGCGCCGACTTCGCCTATGCCGGCAGCGCCTTCATCGCGACGCAGGAGGCCCGCGCCCAGCCGGAGCAGCAGCAGATGATCCTCGACTGCGGCGCCGAGGACATCGTCTATACCAACCTCATCACCGGCGTGCACGGCAACTACATGAAGCCGAGCCTGGCCCGTGCCGGCCTCGACCCAGAGAACCTGCCGACCTCCGACCCCTCCGCGATGAGCTTCGGCACCGACCGCAGCAAGCGCCGCTGGAAGGACATCTGGGGCGCCGGCCAGGGCATCGGCGCGGTCGGCGACATCCCCCCGGCCGGCGATCTCATCGCCCGCTGGCGGCGGGAGTACCACGCCGCCCGGGCCCGCCTCGGCGCCGGCTGCCCGCTGGTCAATCCCGCCTGGGAAGCCGTGCTGGACGCCGCCGCCGAGTAGCCGCAAGCCTATTCGGCGGCCAGCTTCACCGGCTTCTCGTCGTCGGAATTCACCGGGGAGGGCGGCATCCCGCCCTTCGGCTTCGGGTCGGCGACGTATTCGATCTGCTGGCCGTTGTAGATCGTGCCCTGGTTCCACGGGCCGCGGTGGTCGTCGCCCTGCGACAGGTTGAAGACCACGTTCACCGTGTCGTCCGGCTGCACCGTGCCGAACATCGGGTCGTCCAGCTTGCCCATCTGGTTGAGCGCGGCCATGAACATATTGGCGTGGGTGATCTCCCGCGTCAGCAGGTGCACCAGGACCTTCTTCGTCCCCTCGTCGTCGCAGCGCTTGATCAGCGCCTCGTAGGTCTGCCGCGCCCCGGCCTCGGCCGAGATATTGGCGCGCAGGTCGCGCACCACGTTGCCGCCTTCCTGGACATAGGTCGCGGTCCAGGCGCTGCCCTGGCTATCGACCAGATGCGGGCCGATGCCCTTCATCTGGAACAGCGGCGCGTCGTAGACCGGCGTCTGGTCCAGCTTCGAGGTATGCTGGACGATAAGCTTGCCGACCATCTCGAGGTGGCTGAACTCCTCCATGGCGATATCCTGCAGCATGTCGCGGATCGCCGGGTCGGTGATGTGGAAGGACTGCACCCAGTACTGCAGGGCGGCCGTCAGCTCGCCGGTGGCGCCGCCGAATTGCTCCAGCAGGTACTGGCCGAACCGGGCATCGGGGGTGCCGACATTCACCGGCATGATGGTCTCTTTGCGGTGCAGGAACATGGATCTCGCTTCCCTTGATTGACGCTCCCCGGGACAACGGTCCATAGCCGCATTCGTTAGATGGACCCGCGACGGCAACGACATGCGGCCGCGGGTCCCGTCTCAATCCATCGCCGCATGTGCCGGGTCGGGCGCGGCGGCCTGGGGCGGCCGCTTCATCAGCGGCAGCAGCACCAGCATCGACAGCGCGAGCACCATCAGCAGCCAGAAGTCGTCGGCATAGGCGATGATGCTGGCCTGGCGGGTGATCTCCTGGTTCAGCAGCGCCGCGCCCTGGGTCGTCGCCGGGTTCCACCACTGGTGCACTGCCGGCAGGTCGAAGGCGCGGTTCAGCGGGGAGACATGCATCGCAAGATCCGCATGCACCACCTGGGTATTCCGCGTCAGCATCGCCGCCATGGCGGAGATCCCGATCGCGCTGCCGAGGTTCCGCATCAGGCTGATGAGCGAGGTCCCGTCCGTCCGCAGCTTCGGGTCGAGCGTGGCGAAGGCCACCAGGTTCAGCGGGATGAAGACGAAGCCGAGCCCCATGCCCTGCACGATGGTCGTCGTCACCAGCGTGAACATGGAGACATCGGGCGTCCAGCGCGTCATCTCCCACAGGGTCCAGGACAGCATCAGCACGCCGATGCCCATGACCTTGCGCGGGTCGAAGCGGCTGGCCAGCCGCCCGGCCAGGAACATCGCCGCCATGGTGCCGAGGCCGCGCGGCGCCATCGCCAGGCCGGCGGTAAACACCGGGTAGTCGCCCAGGGTCTGCAGATAGGGTGCCAGCAGCGCCGAGGTCGCCAGCAGGATGGCGCCGACCGCGAACATGATGCCGAGCCCGGCGACGAAGTTGCGGTTGGCGAAGATCGGCGGCGGGATGAAGGGCCGCTCGGCGGTCGTCATGTGCACGAGGAACAGGTAGATGCCGAGCCCGGCCAGCACCGCCTCGACGATGATCTCGGTCGAGCCGAACCAGTTCAGCAGCTCGCCGCGGTCGAGCATGATCTGCAGCGCGCCGATGCCCAGGGCCAGCACGCCGAAGCCGAACCAGTCGAAGCCATGCCCGGGCGCATTCTCCTCCTTCGGCAGGAAGAGCCAGAGCCCGATGAAGGCGAGGATGCCGAAGGGCAGGTTGACGTAGAAGACCCAGCGCCAGTTCCAGCTCTCGGTCAGCCAGCCGCCGAGCGTCGGGCCGAGGATCGGCCCCACCATCACCCCCATGCCCCAGATCGCCATGGCCGAGCCACGCTGCGCCGGCGGGTAGATGTCCAGCATGGTGGATTGGCTCAGCGGCACCAGCGCCGCGCCGAAGGCGCCCTGCAGCAGGCGGAAGGCCACCATCTGCGGCAGCGACTGCGCCGCGCCGCAGAGCACCGAGGCCAGGGTGAAGCCGCCGACCGAGCCGAGGAAGACCGCCCGCCGGCCGAAGCGCCCGGCGAGGAAGCCGACCGGTGCCGTCAGGATGGCGGCCGCGGTGATGTAGCTGGTCAGCACCCAGGTGATCTGGTCGGCGGTCGCCGCCAGCCCGCCCTGCATGTAGGGCAGCGCCACATTGGCGATGGTCCCGTCCAGCGCCTGCATCAGCGTCGCCACCATGGCGCAGACGGTGATGATGCCGCGGTTCGGGACCTTCGCATCGCCATCGGTGACGGCCATCAGAAGATGTCCGACAGGTGCCGCACATGCCCCGTGTCGATGGAGACGACGGCGCTCATCCCCGCCCGCAGCCGCGGCCCGCCTTCCGGCTGCACCACGGCGATCCGCACCGGGATGCGCTGCACCACCTTCACCCAGTTGCCCGAGGCATTCTGCGCCGGCAGCACGCTGAAGGTGGAGCCGGAGGCGGGGCTGATGCTCTCGACCTTCGCCTGCCAGGTCACGCCGGGATAGGTATCGACCGTGATGGTCGCGGCATCGCCCGGCTTCACATAGGTCAGGTCGGTCTCCTTCGGCAGCGCATCCACCCAGACCTTCTCGCCCGAGACCAGCGCGAAGGCCGGCGTCGCCGCGCCGAGGTACTGGCCCGGCTGCAGGGTGGAGACCTGGGTCACGATGCCGGCGAAGGGCGCCCGCAGCGTCGCGTGGTCGAGCTGGCGCTGTGCCTCGGCGAGCTTGGCCGCGGCCTCGAGGTAGTCGGGGTGCTGCTCGACCGGCGCATCGGCGGTGCCGCCGAGCTTGGCGAGCTGCACCTTGGCCTGGGCCCGCAGAGATTCCAGCGTCTGCTGCGCCTGCTGCAGGCCGAAGCGGCCCTGGTCGTAGGTGGAGCGCGAGACCGCGCCGCTGGCCACGATCTGGGCGCTGCGGTCGAAGGTGGCCTGGGCGAGCTGCACCGCCGCCTCCTGCGCCGAGGCATCGCGCAGCAGCCGCTGGTAGTCGGCCTGCATCGCGGCGATGCTCAGCCCGGTCTGCTGCAGCTGCGCCTTCGCCTGGTCCAGCGCATGGCGGAAGGGCGCCTCGTCGAGCTGCACCAGCACCTGGCCGGCGGCGACGCCGTCGCCCTCATGCACCGCGATGCGCTGGACGATGCCGCCGACATCGGTCGCCAGCAGCAGCCGGTCGGCCTGCACATAGGCATCGTCGGTGCCGGCATAGCGGCCGCCGTTCAGCCAGAACAGGCCGGAGCCGATGATGACGGCGGCGACGCCGCCGGCCATCAGCGCCGGCCGCAGCCAGCGGCGGCGGCGTGCCGGCGCCGGGGGGGGCGGGGCAGGGGCCGGCGTGGCGGAAGCCGCCTCGGGTTCGGCAAGGCGCATCTGTCCATCGGGCATCGGTCGGGCTCTCTCAGGCAGCGGCGCCGGCGGCCTCGGCCCCGGCGAGCAGGTTGGATTTCATCGCCAGCAGCGCTGCCATGGCGGTCTCGCGCTGGTCGGGCGGCAGGCCACGGGTCGCCGCGGCCTCGAAGGCACGGCGCGCGGCATCGATCTCGGCCAGGACCGGCGCCGCCTCGGGCTGCAGGTGCAGGCGCCAGCAGCGGCGGTCGGCCGGATCGGCCCGGCGCTCGACCAGCCCGCGCGCCGCCAGCCGGTCCACCAGCCGCCCCACCGTGATGGGCTCGACCTCCAGCAGCTCGGCCAGCTCGCGCTGGGTCAGCCCGTCGTGCCGGCGCAGCTTGGCGAGGATCATCCATTGCGCCCGGGTCATGCCATGCGCCCGGGCGCGCCGGTCCGCCAGGGTGCGGACCAGCCGGGCCACATCGGTCAGCAGGATGATGAAATCGTCGGGGGGCGGGGAACTGGGCATCGGGGGGTCACTCACGCGGCTTAAGATAAGCCGCGTTATCATAACCATAATACCCAAGGCCAGTTGCGATGCGCCGGCTGCAACCCGCCCCTGCGTCCGGCGCGGGCTGGCGCGCGATCGTCCGAGGCGGGGTCACCGAAAGACGTCAATCGCGCGAAAAAACGGGGAGCTGGCCCGCGATCCGGGCTTCCCTCAGCGGATCGCGGGCTAGTACTCGAACTCGTAGGACAGCCCGATCCGGTCCCCCGCCGGCCCGGTCGCCGTCTGGCCTTCCAGCTTGATGTTCGGCGTGATCTCCACCTGCACGCCGACGCCGGTCTGGCCGCCATTGGTGCCCTGCCGGACCCCGAGGAAGACCCCCGGCGCCACGTAGCGCCCGGCCTCGACCGAGGCGGCGTTGCTGCCCGCGGCGCTGCTGACCCCGAGCCGGTCGAGGCCCAGCGCATTCCGCACCCGGTCCAGCGGGCTGGCCCCGCCGCCCACGCCGGTGAGCTGCGCCAGCGCCGCGCCGAGCTGGGCGATCTCGAAGGGGCTGAGGTTGCCGGTGGCGCGGTCGAACAGCAGCCGCGCCAGCACCTCGTCCTGCGGCAGCTCGGGGGAGGAGGTGAAGGCGACCTTCGGCGCCGTCGGCGTGCCGGTGATGGCGACGGTGATGGTCGTGCTGCGCGCCGTCGCCTGGGCCGAGAGGTCGAGCTGCGGCACCAGCGTGCCGGAGACGAAGCTGATGCTGCCGCGCTGGAAGGTCAGCTTCCGCGCCAGGATATCCAGCGTCCCGCCTACCAGGGTCAGCGCGCCGGAGGGCACCGGCGCCGCCGTGGTGCCGCCCACCTGCACGTCGCCGCCCATCTCCACGTCGATGCCCCGGCCGCGGATGAAGACCCGCTTCGCCGTGACCTTCACGTCGAGGGTCAGCGGCGGCCCCGGCGGCGGCGGATTGGCCACCACCGGCGGCGGCCGCACCGTGCCCGGCGGCGTCCGCCCGCGTTCCCGCACATTGGTCAGGGTCGGCACGCTGGCCGGGATGGTGGTCGGCACCTGGATCTCCGCCTGCTCGATCCGCACCTCGCCGGCGATCGCCGCGCCGCCGGTCAGCGGCCCGCGCACCGTCAGGTCGGCGCCGATGGTCGCCGTCCCCAGCTCCGAGGCGACGGGCCTCGCGTTGCGCGCCCGGATGGCGAGGTCGGCCGGGAAGCCGGTCGCCCCGGCATCCACGCTGCCGGTCACGCCGATGGTGCCGCCGCCGGTGGTCTTGCCCTCCAGCCGCTCGATCACCAGCCGGGTGCCGTCGCCGGTCAGCACGCCGCCGATATCCGACAGCCGCACCCCGGTGCTGGCATTGCGGTACTCGCCGCCGGTCAGCGTGGCGCGCCCGCCGAAGCGCGGGGCGCCGATGGTGCCATCCGCCCGCAGGGCGAGGGCCAGCCGCCCGGTCGCCCGGTCCGCCCCGGCGGCGAGGAAGGGGCCGGCCAGCGGCGCCAGGTTCAGGCTGCCGTCCAGGGTCGCCGCCAGCGCGCCATTGGGCCCGAAGCCGCCCGGCGCGAAGGCGCTCGGCAGCCGCGCCGTGGCGACGATGCTGCCGGCCGGGCCGGCGCCGATCTCGGCCCGCGCCTGGGTGGCGTCGCCGACCATGCTGGCTTCCGCCTTCAGGGTCAGCAGCGGCAGCCCGCGCGCCCAGTCGGCGCCGAGCCCGATGCCGGTGCCGTTCAGCGTGCCGCGGATCTCCGGCTTGGCCACCGGCCCGGTCGCCCGCACCTCGCCGCTCAGCATGCCGCGCGGGGCCAGGTCCGGGGCGAAGCGCTGCGCCAGGGTCAGCGGCAGGGCGGCGATGGTCAGCCCCATGTCGGCCCGCTCAGGCCCCCAGCGGCCCGCCGCTTGCACCCGCCCGCCATTGCCGATGGCCAGTGCCAGCCCGGCGACCTCCACCCCGCCGTCGCCGCCGAGCTGCACCCGCGCCGGGCCGGTCAGGCGGATGGTCTCCTCCATCGCCTTGGCCTCCAGCGCCGCGAGGTCGAGCCGCCAGCCGCCATTCGCCGCCGTCACCCGGCCGCGGCCCGACAGGTCGCCCGCCGTCGCCTTGCCGCGCAGGGTCCAGTCCAGCGCCTGCGGCGTGCCGGCGACCGTCGCCGCCAGGTTGCCCTCCTGGCCGGCATAGCCCAGCCGCGGCGCATCCAGCTTGACCTCGAAGCCCTGCACCCCATCCCGCGGCGCCAAGGCCGCGTCCACGACCAGCCGCCCGGCCAGGCCCACGACCCCGGCGAGCCGCCCAAGCGGCGCGAGATCGGTCGCCTCGAGCCGCGCACTGCCGTCGAAGAGCTGCGCCGCCGGGTCCAGCCGCCCGGATGCGGTCAGCCGCGCCGGGCCGAGCCGCGCTTCCGCCGCCTCGATCTGCACCGCCTGGCCATCCGGCCGGCCGCGGAAGTCAAGGCTCACCGGCATCCCGTCGAGCGTCGCCACCAGGTTGGCGGTGCCGCGCGGCGCCGAGGCCGGCGTCGCCACCTGCGCCTGCAGCCGCAGCCCCTCCAGCACCCGCCCCGCCGCGGCGATCCGCCCGGATTGCGCCGAGACGGTCAGGTCCGGGTCGGCCAGCTTCCCCGCCGCATGCACCCGCGCCTCCAGCGCCCCTTCTGAGCCGGCACCCAGCACCTCCAGCCGCGGCAGCGAAGCTTCGAGGTCCAGCGCGATCGGCTCGGCCAGCGTGCCCTTCGCCGCCAGCCGCCCCTCGGCCCCGGTCACCACCGCATCCAGGCTCGGGCCGGGCAGGGCGGCCTTCAGCGCCAGGGTCGGCGCCGGGCCGAGCACCGCATCCGCCTGGGCCACGCCGGTCGCCAGCCCCTGCGGCTGGGCGGTCATGTCGATGGCCGGCGCGGCGATGGTGCCGGTCACCCGCGCTTCGGCGGCGACCCCGGTCCAGGCCAGCCCGGCCGGCAGCAGCGCGCCGAATTTCCGGGATTCGACCAGCGCCAGCACCAGCCGCAGGTCCAGCGCCTCGGTGCCGAGATCGACCCCGCCCGTCGCCGTCACCGTCCCGGCCGGCAGGGTCAGCGACAGGTCCTGCAGCGCCAGCCGCCGGTTCGCCGGCAGATCCGTATCCAGCGCGAAGCCCAATGGCATCGCCAGCGGCCGGAGGTCGGCCGGCAGCAGCGGCGCCGCCCGCGCCTCGCCCCGCAGGGTCGCGCCGAAGCCGCCATCCGGCGTCGCCCGCACCATCCCCGCCGCCTGCAGCCCGACCGCCTCGCCGATCCCGGCCCGCAGGTCCAGCGCCGCGCCCGAGGCCGGGCCGTCCAGGGTCATCGCCAGGTGCAGCGGCGCATTGCCCCAGCCGCCGTTCTCGCCCTGGGCGGGCGGCGGGATGAAGCCGGCCACCAGCCCGCCCGGCGCCTCGTCGAAGGTCAGCCGCGCCGAGAGCCGGTCCGCCGCCGGGGTCAGCGCCAGGTTCAGCGCCGCCCGCGCCTCCGCATCCAGCCGCCGCAGGTCCAGCGCCGCCAGCAGCCCGCCCGATTCCAGCTTCGCATCGCCGGTCAGCGAGAAGACCGCCGACTGCCCCAGGACCGGCGCGCCGAGCTCGATCCGGCCGATCGCCAAGCGGTCCAGCGCCACGGCCACCGGCAGGCTGGGCAGGCTCGGCAGCACCGTCTCGCCCGGCGGCGTCGGCGGCGCCTCGGGCCCGGCCGCCGGCAGCCGCGCGACGGCGACCCGCGCCGCCTCCAGCCGCTCCACTCGGAAGGTGCCGCTGGTCAGCGCCATCAGGTCGAGGTCGATCCGCCCATCCTCGAGCACGACCCACTCGCCCTCGGCATCGGCATAGCCGAGCCGCTTGAAGCCCAGATGCCCCGGCAGCGGCCCGCGCAGCCCGGTGATGCTCAGGCCCGGCACGAAGCCCGCCGCCTGGCGTTCCAGGAATTCCCGCCCGCCCTCGGTATTCACCCAGGCCAGCGCCCCGGCGACCACCAGGACCGGCAACAGGATCAGCAGCGCCAGGGCGCCCAGCACCCATTTCAGGATCCGCATGCTCAGAACGCCTGGCCGATGCCGACGTAGAGCCCGTAGCCCGAGGACCCCGGCTGCCGCACCACCGGCAGCGCCACATCCGCCCGCACCGGGCCGATGGCGGTGTAGTAGCGCAGGCCCAGGCCGGCACCGACCCGGAGGTTGGAGGTATCCGGCACCGAGGCATTGCTGACCGCGCCGGCATCGACGAAGGCCACGGCGCCGAAGTCGCCATAGACCCGCTGCCGCCACTCGACGCTGCCCTCGACCACGCTGGCGCCGCCATTGGGCTTGTTGCGCTCGTCCCGCGGCCCGATCGACTGGTAGTCGAAGCCGCGCACCGAGCCGCCGCCGCCGGCATAGTAGCGCAGGTGCCGCGGCACGTCGGCCCGCCCGGCGCCGAGCAGGGAGCCGAAGCTGCCGCGCACCGCCAGGATGCTGCGGCGGTCGCCCCGCACGTCCCAGTAGGTGCTGCCGGTCAGCCGCAGCGGCACGAAGGGCGCATTGTCGCGGAGGCTGTAGGAGGGCTGGATGGTGCCCTCGCCGCGCCAGCCCTTGGACGGGTCCAGCAGGCTGTCGGTGCCGTCGTAGCGCGCCCCGAACAGCACGCCGACGATCTGGTAGGGCGAGAGCTTGCCGTCCGGCGGGCCGATGCTGCCGAATTCGGCGGTCGGCCCAGCCCGGACCGTGAGCTGCTCGGTCACCCGGCGTTCCAGGAAGACCGAGGCGGTCGCGGCATCCCGGTCATAGGCCTCCAGCCGCTCCCGCAGGGCGCCGATGCTGGCCACCAGGGTCAGGTCGCGGCCGAAGATGCCGGGGCTGCGGTAGGTGGCGCCGGTGCGGTAGGTCATCTGGTCCAGCGCGCCGCCGGTGCCGATGCGGGCGACCTCGCCCTCGATCCGCAGCCGCTCGGCGCCGCCGAAGAGGTTGCGGTGCTCCCAGTAGACCTTCACCGTCGGGCCGTAATTCGTCTCGTAGGCGGCGGTGACGCCGACCGCATGGCGAGCCCGTTCGGCGACCGTGAAGGTGGTGGGCAGCCGGCCCTCGGCATCCAGCCGCTCCGCCGCCCGCGCCCGGACCGAGCCGAAGGGGCCGAGCGCCATCATTTGCTGCCGCGCCTTCTCCAGCGTGGCCGGGCTATAGGGTTCGCCGGCGATCCGCCCGGCCTGGCGGCGCAGGAAGTCCGGGTCCACCTGGGTCGCACCCTCGACCACCGGCGGGGCGAAGGTGGCTTCCGGCCCCGGCGCCAGCCGCCAGGAGATCTCCATGGTCTTGGCGCCGTGGTCGACCGTCGTCTCCCGCCCGGCCTGCACCGCCAGCGGATGGCCGGCCTCCAGCAGCCGGTCGAGCAGGATCCGCTCCGCCGCCAGCACCGGCTCCGCCCGGGCCACGTCGCCGGGGGCGATGCCGAAGGGCTTGGCTACCGCCGCATCCACCGCCGGCTGCTCGGCCGGTGTGGTCCCGCGCACGGCGATGCTGGAGACGCGATAGGGCTGGCCCGGCTCCACCGTGATCCGCACCGGCACCGGTTCGGCGTTCGGCCCCCCGTTGGGTCCGGTACGGGGCGTTCCCTCGAGCTTGGCCGGCAGCGCCGGGTCGCCCAGCGGCAGCCCGTCCACCACGATCCGCGCGACGCCGGCCCAATAGCCCTCCGAGCGCAGCGCCTGCTGCAGCCGCTCCCGGTCGCCCTCGGCCCGGCCCAGCACGCCGCCGGGGCTGGTCGGCGCGCTGTCCTGCAGCGCCCTGAGCTGGGAGACCGCGCCGAGCGCCGCATCCAGGCGGGAATCGCCGCTCGGGACGATCTCCACCTTGTAGGGCAGGGTCGCTTCATCCGGTGGCGGCGGTTCCTGGGCGCGAAGGGCGCCCACCACGAGAAGCGGGGCGAGGAGGACCAGCAGGGGGCGAAGGGAAGGATGCACGAAGATGAAGCGGTTTCCTGAGCGAAGGGTTTCCTTTGGTCCATCCGTTGCGTGAGCGGGACCTCGGGGGCCAGGTGCGACGGGCCGATGCCTGTCTCTGCCATGAATGCCGGCGGCATCGAAGCGCGCTCTGCATCGTCCGCCTCGCTTTGTCGTGAGCCTTTGGCGAAGAAACCACGGGGCCGTGGCTTCACCTGGCGCCAAAGCAGCCTAGACTAGGAACATGGACCAAGCCCTTGCCGAGACCCTCACCGGGTGGCGCCGCCACCTGCACGCCAACCCGGGCCTGACCCTGCATGAGGGCCAGACCGCCGCCTTCGTCGCGGAGAAGCTCCGCGCCATGGGGGTCGAGGTCACCGAGGGCGTCGGCGGCCATGGCGTGGTCGGCACCATCCGCCGCGCTAAGGGAGGTGCTTCCAACCGCTCCGTCGGGCTGCGCGGCGACATGGATGCGCTGCCGATCCAGGAGCTGAACGCCCTGCTGCCGCACCGCTCCACCATCCCCGGCGTGATGCATGCCTGCGGCCACGACGGCCATACCACCGCGCTGCTCGGCGCCGCCGCGCTGCTGGTGGCCGACGAGAGCTGGACCGGCACCGTGCAGCTGGTCTTCCAGCCGGCCGAGGAGGGCGGCGGCGGTGCCCGCTCCATGATCGCCGACGGGCTGTTCCAGCGCTTCCCGATGGAGCGGATCTTCGGCTGGCACAACTGGCCCGGCCTCGCCGCCGGCACCATCGCCGTGCACGAGAGCGCCGTCATGGCCGCCGGCGCCCGCTTCGAGATCATCTTCGAGGGCCATGCCGGCCATGCCGCCCTGCCGCACCTGACCCGGGACCCGATGATCGGCGCCGGCCACTGCATCGTCGCGTTGCAGTCCATCGTCGGCCGCAACATCGACCCGATGCAGGCGGCCGTCGTCAGCGTGACCGTCGCCGAGGCCGGCGAGGCGCAGAACCAGGTCGCCGCCCGCGCCACCCTGAAGGGCACCGCCCGCTGGCTGACCGACGAGACCGGCGAGGCGATTGAGACCGCCATGCGCCGCATCGCCGCCGGCATCGCCGCGACCTTTGGGCTGGAGGCCGAGGTGGTCTTCAAGGTCGGCGTCGCCCCCACGGTGAACCACCCGGCCGAGCGCGAGGCCGCGGCGGTCGCCGCCGCCGCCGTGACCCAGGTCCGGCGGGACATGCTGCCGGCCATGACCGGCGAGGATTTCTCCTTCTTCCTGAAGGAGGTCCCGGGCGCCTTCGTCTGGATCGGCAATGGCCCGGGGGATGGCGGCTGCGAACTGCACAACCCGGCCTATGACTTCAACGACGCCATCCTGCCGGTGGCCAGCGGCTTCCTGGCCGAGGTGGCGAAGCGGGCGCTGGCCGGGGACTAGCCCGGCGGGGCGGGTGAGGCTTGCGGATCGGTGTGGAAAAGGATAATATTCCTTTATCGGCGCCGTCCCTATGGCCGATCCGTCGCCCGGCGAATGTTTTCGGCGGCAGAATGGAACAATAACAATGGGTTACTGTAAAATTCTGGTTCGGAATTGAGCCGAATTTTATGGAATTGAGGGGAATTTTACGGAATTTAGGCGAATTGAGCAGCTTTGAGCCGAATTGATCGGCGCGATCCGGGCTATCCAGGGCCATGCCCTGGCGCCCGATGACCGCAGCGGACCTGCCCGACGTCCTCGCTCTCGCCGATCGGCTGCACCCCGGCTATCCGGAATCCCCCGCCGTCTTCGCCGACCGGCTGGCCCTCGCGCCGGGCTTCTGCCGGATGCTGCCGGGCCTCGGCTATGCCATCGCCCATCCCTGGGCCGGGCAGGCCCCGCCACCGCTCGACACGGTGCTGGGCATCCTGCCGGCCGCGCCGGATCGCCTGCACCTGCACGACATCGCCCTGCATCCGGAGGCCCGCGGCACCGGCCAGGCCGCGGCGGTGGTCGCGGCGCTGCTGGCCGATGCCACGGCCCTGGGCCTCGGCCGCGCCGGCCTGCTCGCCCTGCCGGGCAAGGCGGACTACTGGGCCCGCCTCGGCTTCCGCCCCGCCGCGTGGCCGCCCGGCCCGGCGCTGGCCAGCTACGGTCCGGGCGCCCTGCCGATGGAGCGTGCCCTCAGCCGAAGCGCGCCCTGAGCCAGGCGGCCGCTTCCGCCACCGACCGGTCCGCCGCCGCCACCCGGCCGACCGCCCGCAGGAAGCCATGCACCGTGCCGGGAAAATGCGCGGTCTCCACCGCGACGCCGGCGGCGCGCAGCCGGGCATCCATGGCGTGGTTCTCCTGCGCCAGCACGTCCAGCTCGGCGATATGCAGCAGGCAGGGCGGCAGGCCCGCCAGGTCGGCCCGCAGGGGCGCCGCCAGCGGGTTCAGCCGGTCGGCCGGGCGCGGCGCATAGGCCTCCCAGTAGAAGCGCATCTTCTCCTCGGTCAGCCCATAGCCGGTGGCGAATTCGCGGTAGCTCGGCGTATCCAGCCGGCTGTCGAAGACGCCGTAGTTCAGCAGCAGGCCGCGCAAGGGGATCGGCGCCGGCCCGTCCCGCAGCGACAGCGCCAGCCCGGCCGCGAGATTGGCCCCGGCCGAATCGCCGCCGACCACGATCCGCGCCGGATCCAGCCCCCAGGCGGCACCCCCCGTCGGGCCCTCGGCGGCGATGCAGCGCAGCACCGCCTCGCATTCCTCCAGCGCCTGGGGGAAGACCGCCTCGGGGCTCAGGGCATAGTCGGGGCCGACCACGGCGCAGCCGGCGGCGGCGGCATATTCGCGCATCAGCCGGTCATGCGTGTCGATGCTGTTCCAGACCCAGCCGCCGCCATGGAGATAGAGCAGCACCGGATGCGGCCCCGGCCCGGCGGGCCGGTGCACCCGGCACTGGATCCGCCGCCCGCGCACCGGCAGCCAGCGGTCGCCGCTCTCGGCCAGGACCGGGCCGCCCTCGCTGAGCGGCACGTTCAGCGCCTCGGTCAGGGCGCGCGGGGTATCGAAGGGCAGCTCGAGCCGGATCGGCGGCAGGGCGGCGGCGCGCTCCTCCATCATCCGGTTGAAATCCGCCATCTCCGGGTCCATCCGAGGGTCCATCGCCGCCGCTCCGCGCCTGTTGCCGCGCCACTGGAAAACGCCGCCGCGGCCGCGGCAAGGGGCCATGGTTGCCGGGTCCCCGCGGCGGGCCCATGCTGCACTGCGCCATGCCAGAGATGATCCCGCGCAGCCTCACCCCCGGTTACCAGGCCCGCGCCCTGTTCAGGCCGCGCAGCTTGGTGCTGGTCGCCGACCCGGCGCAGCCCGAATCGGCCATCCTCGCCGCCAATATCGCGGCCGGTGGCTTCAAGGGCCGCGGCTTCGTCATCGGCATGGAGGTACCCGGCCTGCTCCCTGCGGCCGAGATCGCGGCCCTGCCGGAAGCCCCGGACCTCGCCGTGCTCTGCCTACCGCCGGCGGCGCTGGAGCCGGCGATGGCGGCGCTGGCCCGGCGCGGCTGCTTCGCCGCCATCGTCCCCGGCCCGGCCCCGGGCCTTGCGGCAGTCTCCGCCCGCACCGGGGTCCGCGCCCTGGGCCAGGGCAGCTTCGGCCTCGCCATCCCGGCGATCGGGCTGAACGCCACGCTCTCCCACATCGCCCCGAGCCCGGGGCGGCTGGCGCTGGTGACGCAATCCGCGGCGCTGGCCCGGGTGGTGCTGGACTGGGCGGCGGCGGAGCAGCTCGGCTTCAGCCATGTCATCGGCATCGGCGGCAATGCGACGCTCGGCTTCGCCGCCTCGCTCGACTGGCTGGCGCGGGATGCCGGGACCGGCGCGGTGCTGCTGGACCTGCGGCGGGTCCGCAACCGCCGGCAATTCGTCTCCGCCGCCCGGGCCACGGCGCGGACCCGGCCGGTGCTGGCGATCCGCGCCGGCAGCCGCATCACCGACCCCTCCGGCCGCACCGAGGCGGTGATGGATGCGGCGCTGCGCCGGGCCGGCGTGCTGCGGGTCTCAGGGCTCGAGGACCTGCTTTCCGCCGCCGAGACCCTGGCGCGGGTGCGGCTGCGGCCGGTGGCGACGCCGCCCGGCGGGGCCCTGCCGCCGACCCGGATCGGCATCGTCAGCAACGGCATCGGCCTCGGCCACCTCGCCGCCGATGCGGTCATCGCCGGCGGCGGGCAACTGGCGGCGCTGCGCCCGGAGTCGCTGACCGCCTTCGGCCTGCTGATGCCAAGGGGAGAAGGCTTGGGGGAGGGGCGGGGGCAGTGGCCGGGCAATCCGCTTTCGCTCGGCCCCGATGCCGGGGCGCGGCTGGCCGAGGCCGCCGCCATGCTGGCCAGCCTGCCGGAGGTGGATGTGGTGCTGGCGCTGCATGCCCCCGCACCCGGCGAGGTGCAGGCCGATGCCGCCGAGGCCGCCGCCGCGGCGATGATCGCGGCCGGCCGGGCCGGCGCCGGCCGCGCCGCCCCCATCCTGGTCGGCTGGGCCGGGCAGCAGACCGCCGGCCGCCAGCGCCGCGCCATGGCCGAGGCCGGGCTGGCCGTATTCGCCACGCCGGAGGGCGCGGTGCGCGGCGCCCTCCACCTCGCGGCCGATCGCCGCAACCGCGCCGCCGCCGCCGAGCTGCCGAGCCGCGAGGTTCTGGAGCTGGCGCCCGACCGCGCCGCGGTGCGCCGGCTGCTCGAGGCGGCGCGCGCCGCCGGCCGGCTGGCGCTGACCGAGGAGGAGGCGCTGGCGGTGCTCGCCGCCTATGGCATCCCGACGGTGCCCGGCCGCCGTGCCGCCGGCCCGGCCGAGGCGGCCGATGCCGCCGCCATGCTGGGCTTTCCCGTGGTGCTGAAGGTCCTCAGCCCCGACATCCAGCACAAGAGCGACATCGGCGCCGTGGTGCTGGGCCTCGGCAGCGCCGCGGCGGTGCGGGAGGCGGCGGAGGTCCTGCTGCGCCGGGTCCGCGCCGGCCGGCCGGAGGCACGGATCGACGGGCTTTTGGTGCAGCGCCAGGCGGCGCGGGCGCTGGAGCTGCGGCTGCGGCTCGGCGAGGATGCGATGTTCGGCCCCTGGATCGGCTTCGGCCAGGGCGGCACCGCGGCGGACCTGAGCGCGGACGAGGCCTATGACCTGCCGCCGCTGAACCTGGCGCTGGCCGGGCAGCTCATCGGCCGCTCGCGCACCGCCCGGCTGATGGCCGGCTTCCGCGACCACCGGCCGGCCAACCGAGGCGCGGTGGCGGAGGCGCTGGTGCGGCTCTCCCAGCTCGCGGTGGATTTTCCCGAAATCGCGGCGGTGACGATCAACCCGCTCTTCGCCGATGCCCAAGGGGTGCTGGCGGTGGATGCGGCGCTGGTGCTGCGCCCGGCGGGGGAGCAGTCCGAGCTGTCCATCCCGCCCTATCCGGCGGAGCTGGCCCGGCCCTTCCGCACCCGCGCGGGGGAGGTGCTGACCATCCGGCCGATCCGTCCCGAGGATGCCGCGGCGCATGCCGAGGCCTTCCATCGGCTGGACCCGGAGGATGTGCGGCGGCGCTTCTTCTCCCCGCTGAAGGAGATGTCGCCGGCGCTGGTCGCCCGGCTGACGCAGATCGACTACGACCGGGAGATGGCCTTCATCGCCACGCGGCGGACCGCGGCGGGCGCCGAGGAAACGGTCGGCGTCGCCCGGCTGATCCGCGATCCGGGCGCGCCGGCGGCGGAATTCGCGGTGGTGGTGGAGCAGGCGATGAAGGGCCAGGGCGTCGGCCGCCACCTGATGGAGCGGCTGTTCGAATGGGGCCGCGGCGTCGGGGTGCAGGAGGTGGCCGGCCATGTGCTGGCCGACAACCGGCCGATGCTGGCTTTCGTCCGCGGCCTCGGCTTCACCCTGAAGCGTTCGGCCGAGGAGGAGGAGGTGATGGAGGCGCGCCTGAGCCTCCAGTAGGACGCCTCTAGTCGGCGCGGGCGGTGCGGATCAGCTCCCGCACCTTCGCGGCGGCGGCGGCGCCCTTCAGTGCATCCCGCCAGGCCGCCTCGGCGACGCGCTGGTGGACGGCGATGGCCTCATCCGCCGCGGTGATCATGGCGACGCCCAGGCCCGCGGTCGGCTGCGCATCCGGCGGGAAGGGGCTGCCGACCACATGGGCGCGGTCCCGCCCGCGCAGCACGATGAAGGCGCCGGAGGGATCCGGGCCGTTGCTGAGGCCGAGCTGCAGGCCGATCGGCACGCTTTCCATCAGGGTGGCGATGCTCTCGGCTTCCGCCACGGCGGCGGCGCGGCACCGGCTGCGGCTGCGCTCCGGCAGGGTGATGCCGGCGGCGACGCCATCCTGCAGGAAGCGGCGGAGCGCGGCTTCCGAGAGGATGCCGATGATGTTCGGCTTGCGCTGCTGATGGACCTTCTTGCGGGCGGTGAGCAGGCCGAGCGCCTGGTCCGCCATGGCCCGGGCGGGGACGCGGTCCGGCGCGGCATCGGCGGCTTCGGTCCAGGCCTCGGCCAGCGCGCCCTCGAAGGCATCGGTCGAAACCTGGTAGCAGAGCGCGCCGCCGACCATCAGGATCTGGTCGGCCTGTTCCTCGACCTGGCGGAGCCGTTCCTGGAAGGCGATCGGGCGGGAGAAGTATTCGACGCCGATTCCGAGCAGCGAGAGCGGCGAGATCTTCAGCAGTTCAGCCAGCCGCCGGATCGTGTCCAGCTTGATGACCTCACCTTTTTCGTAACGGTACAGGGCGGCGCGGGATACGCCGAGCCGCGCGGCGATCTCCTCGGCCCTGAGGCCCGATTCGAGGCGGTAAGCCCGCAACTGCTGCCCGATATCCGCAAACCGCATGATCGCCTCCGATCCTTCTCAACGCCGGCTTTTCCGGCCCGCCGATTGGACCTGACAAAGGTTAGGTTTTTGAGAAGATATCTCATGCCTCTGGCGGCACGCCAAAAACCATGCCCTTGGCACGTCGCAAAATCAAGCGCTTGGAACCATTGCGACATGTCCGGACATGTCGCAAGCGCCGATGGTGTGCCTGCGGAGATTCATGCGCGGAATGCGTGTGGAATCCGGGAAAAGCGCTTGGCCTTCCCCGGCGATGGGCCTCAGCCCTGGTCGGGGGCGACCGGATGCGCCGCCATGGTCTCCAGCGCCTTGACCAGGCCGGAATGGTCGAGTTGGCCGCCGCCGGCGGCGACGCAGGCGGAGAAGAGCTGCTGGGTCGAGGCAGTATTCGGCAGGGCCACGCCCAGTTCCTTGGCCGAGGTCAGGGCCAGGTTCAAGTCCTTCTGGTGCAGGGCGATGCGGAAGCCGGGGTTGAATGTCCGCTTGATCATGCGCTCCCCATGCAGTTCCAGGATGCGGGAGGTGGCGAGGCCGCCCATCAGCGCCTGGCGCACCTTGGCCGGGTCGGCGCCGGCCTTGCTGGCGAAGACCAGGGCCTCGCCCACCGCCTCGATGGTGAGCGCAACGATGATCTGGTTGGCGACCTTGCAGGTCTGCCCGGCGCCGGTCTCGCCGACCAGGGTGATGTTCTTGCCCATCTTCTCGAACAGCGGCTTCGCGCGCTCGAAGGCGGCCTCGTAGCCGCCGACCATGATGGTGAGGCTCGCCTGCTTGGCGCCGACCTCGCCGCCGGAGACCGGGGCATCGAGGTAGTCGGCGCCGCGGGCCGCGACCTTCGCCGCGAATTCCTTGGTCGCGGTCGGGCTGATCGAGGACATGTCGATGACCAGCTTGCCGGCCGAGAGCCCGGCGGCGACGCCGCCGGCGCCGAAGAGCACGGCCTCCACGTCGGGGGTGTCGGGCACCATGATGATGACGACCTCGGCCGCGGCGGCGACCGCGGTCGCATCGGCGGCGACGGTGAAGGCGCCGCGCGATTCGGTATCGAGGCTCTTCCGCTCCGGCACGACGATCTCGTGGCCGGCGGTCTTGAGGTGCAGCGCCATGGGCTTGCCCATGATGCCGAGGCCGATGAAGCCGATTTTCATGTGGATGAGTCCTTCTGGAATGTCGAAATCAGGGGCGCCTTGGCGCGTTACTTGTACGGCGCGAACCAGCCGAGGCCGGCTTCGGTCTCGCCGGCGGGGCGGTACTCGCAGCCGATCCAGCCCTGGAAGCCGAGCGCATCGATGGCCTTGAAGACGAAGGGCCAGTTGACCTCGCCGGTGCCCGGTTCGTTGCGGCCCGGATTATCGGCGACCTGCATGTGGGCGATGATCGGCAGGTGCTTCTCCACCCGCTTGACGATGTCGCCCTCGGTGATCTGGCAGTGGTAGAGGTCGAACTGCAGGCCGAGCTTGTCCGGCCCGATGGCCTCGATGATGGCCGCGCCCTCGGCCATCGTGTTGAGGAAGAAGCCCGGGATGTCGCGGTGGTTGATCGGCTCGATCACCGGCTTCACGCCCACCTTGGCGCATTCCTCGGCAGCCCAGGCGAGGTTCGCCGCATAGGTCGAGAGCAGGGTGTCGCGCGGCACGCCGGCGGGGGCGAGGCCGGCCATCAGGTGCAGCCGCGGGCAGGCGAGGGCGGCGGCATAGTCGAGCGCCTTCCTCACCCCCTCGCGGAACTCGGCCTGGCGGCCGGGCAGGGCGGCCTGGCCGCGCTCGCCCTTCGCCCAGTCGCCCGGCGGGGCATTGAACAGCACCTGGCTGAGGCCGTTGTCCTTCAGCCGGGTGGCGATCTCGGCCGCGGGGAATTCATAGGGGAAGAGGAATTCGACCGCCTGGAAGCCGGAGGCGCGCGCCCGGGCGAAACGGTCGAGGAAGGGCACCTCGGTGTACATCATCGAGATATTGGCGGCGAAGCGCGGCATGGTCCCCCCGGGGGTTGGTTGGAGCGCAAGCTACCCAGCGGCCGTCATGGTGGCTACTGGGGATGGAAGGCGTGCGTCGCGGCAAGGCTGATGATACGGGAGCCGCATGTCCGATCTGCCCCCGCCCGACTCGCTTCCGCCCAGCCCCGCCCCGCGGCATCGTCCGACCCTCGCCGAGGGCTTCAACCCGGCCCGGGTGCTAGGGCTGATCGCCGTGCTGGTGCTGACCGTCGCCTGCCTGCTGGTGCTGCGGCCCTTTCTCTCGGCGCTGCTCTGGGCGGCGATCCTGGTCTTCTCCACCTGGCCCGCCTACCGGGTGCTGCGGGAGCGAACCGGGCTTTCCCCCGGCTGGGCCGCCGGCGTCATGGTGCTGGCGGAATTCCTGCTGATCGGCCTGCCGCTGGTCTTCGCCACGCCGACCCGGCGGGAGGATATCGAGGGGCTGCGCGGCACGGTCGAGGCCTTCCTGACCCAGGGCATGCCGGGGCTCGGCGATTGGCTCGGCAAGCTGCCGCTGGTCGGCGGCTATTTCGCCGAGCATCTGGAGGGGGTGGATTTCGGCTTCTCCGGCCTCACCGACCTGCTCAGCCCCTATGCCGGGACCCTGGCGCAGAATGCCCTGGCGGTGCTGCTGGCGGTGCTCTCGGGCCTGGCGGAGGTGCTGGTGGCGATCTTCCTCGCCTTCTTCCTGTATCGGGACGGGCCGGCGATCGCCCGCCGGGTGGAGGCGGCGCTGGAGCGGCTGGCGGGCGACCGCACCCGGCACCTGGTGGCGCTGACCGGGGACGTGACCCGGGGCGTGGTCTATGGGCTGCTCGGCACCGCGGTGGTGCAGGGGATCATGACGACCTTCGGGCTGTGGCTTGCGGGGGTGCCGCGGCCGGTGCTGCTCGGCGTCATTGCCGGGGTCATCTCGATCATGCCGGTCGGGGCGCCGCTGGTCTGGATTCCGGCGACGCTCTGGCTGTTCAGCCAGGACCAGACCGGCTGGGCGATCTTCCTCGGGCTCTATGGCGCCTTCGGGATCAGCAGCGCGGACAATGTCATCCGGCCCTGGCTGATCTCGCGCGGGGCGGACCTGCCGCTGCTGCTGACCCTGCTGGGCGCGCTGGGCGGGGTCTTCGCCTTCGGCTTCCTGGGGCTGTTCCTTGGGCCGGTGCTGCTGGCGGTCGGCTATTCGTTGCTCAACGATTGGGCGAAGGACGAGGCGAAGCCGGTGGAACCGGGGCGCTGACGACTTCCGCTCGCCGGGGCCAGGCCCTATAGCGCTCGGATGACCCGGAAACCGGGCAGAGGCGGGAGACATGGGATGCGGATGAAGGCGCGGGGCCTGGCCCTCGTTCTGGCCATGGGGTTGATCTGTGCGGGTGCGGCGGAAGCCCGCAGCCTGCGCTGGGCCGCGAGCGGCGACCCGAGTACCATGGATCCGCACAGCCAGAATGTCGGCACCGTGACGATGGTGCTGCAGCAGATCTATGACCCCCTCATCAAGCGGGAGCGCGACCTGTCGCTGGCCCCCGGCCTCGCCACCGCCTGGGTCCAGGCCGAGCCCGCCCGCTGGCGCTTCACCCTGCGGGATGGCGTGACCTTCCACGAGGGCGAGGCCTTCGGCGCCGAGGATGTCGCCTTCTCCCTGCAGCGGGCACTGCAGCCGACCAGCAATTTCGGCATCTATGTCGATACCATCGAACGGGTCGAGGTCATCGACCGGCTGACCGTCGATATCCATACCAAGGCGCCGGACCCGATCCTGCCGAACAAGCTGGCCAGCGTCTTCATGATGTCGAAATCCTGGTCCGAGCGGAACAACGCCGCCCGGCCGCAGAACACCCGGGCGCGGGAGGAGCTCTTCACCACCCGCAACACCAACGGCACCGGCGCCTTCCGGCTGGCGAGCCGCGAGCCCGACGTGCGGACCGTGCTGGCGCGCAACGCCGGCTGGTGGGGCTGGGCGGTCGAGGGCAATGGCGGCAACGTCACCGAGATCGTCTACCGGCCGATCGCCTCGGATGCGACGCGGGTCGCGGCGCTGCTCTCGGGCGAGGTGGATTTCGTGCTGGACCCGCCGCTGCAGGACCTCGGCCGGCTGCGCGCGGCGCCGGGCGTGAAGGTGCTCGAGGGGCCGGAGGTGCGCAGCATCTTCCTCGCCATGGACCTGTCGCGCGACGAGCTGCTGTATTCGGACGTGAAGGGAACCAACCCCTTCAAGGACATCCGGGTGCGCCGGGCGCTGTATCAGGCGATCGACATCCAGGCGATCCATCGCACCACCATGCGCGGCCAGAGCGTGGTCACCGGCACGCTCTTCCCCGAGCAGGTCAACGGCTATGCGAAGGAGGAGGATGTCCGGCTGCCCTTCGACGTGGCCCGCGCCCGGGCGCTGCTGGCCGAGGCCGGCTATCCCCAGGGCTTCGCGGTGACGCTCGATTGCCCGAACAACCGCTACATCAACGACGAGCAGATCTGCCAGAACATCGCCGCCATGTGGTCTCGGATCGGGGTGCGGACCACGCTGAAGTCGCAGCCGCTGGCGCCCTTCTTCGCCCAGATCCAGCGCGACGACACCAGCATCTACCTGCTCGGCTGGGGCGTGCCGACGCTCGATGCGCTCTATTCCTTTCAGTCGCTGCTGGCGACGCGGAACGGCGCGCAAGGGGACGGCATCTGGAACTACGGCCGCTATTCCAACCCGGCGATGGATGCGCTGATCCAGCGCATGAAGGTCGAGACCGGCGAGACGCGGCAGGCCACCATCCGCGAGGCGCTGCGTCTCTATCGTGAGGACGTGCCGCATATCCCGCTGCACCACCAGATGATCCCCTGGGCGATGCGGTCCAACATCACCATCCCCCACATGGCCAACAACCAGCCCTATTTCCGCTGGGCCGTGGTGAACTGAGAGGCTCCGTTGTTCGCCTTCATCATCTCGCGCATCCTGCAGGCCATCCCGGTGATGGCGGTGGTGGCGCTGATCAGCTTCGCCATGTTCGCCTATGTCGGCGATCCCGTCTCCATCATGCTCGGCCAGGACTTCACCGAGGCGCAGCGCCAGGCGCTGATCGCCAGCCTCGGCCTGGACCAGCCCTTCTTCGTGCAATTCGCCAAATTTGTGGGGAATGCGGCGCAGGGCGAGTTCGGCCTGTCCTACCGGCTGTCGCGGCCGGTGGCGGAGCTGATCGCCGAGCGGGCGCCGGCAACGCTGGAACTGGCCCTCTGCGCGGCGGTGATCGCCATGTGCGTCGGCGTGCCGATGGGGGTCTATACCGGGCTCTACCGCAACTCCTGGCTCAGCCGCTTCTTCCTGACCTTCAGCCTGGTCGGCGTCTCGCTGCCGACCTTCCTCATCGGCATCCTGCTCATCCTGGTCTTCTCCGTCTGGCTCGGCTGGCTGCCAAGCTTCGGGCGCGGCGACGTGGTGCAGCTCGGCTGGTGGAGCACGGGGTTTCTCACGGTCTCCGGGCTGAAGGCGCTGATCCTGCCCTCGATCACTCTCGGGCTGTTCCAGTTGACGCTCATCATGCGGCTGGTGCGGGCGGAGATGCTGGAGGTGCTGCGGACCGACTACATCAAATTCGCCCGCGCCCGCGGGCTGCCGAACCGCGCGGTGCATTTCGGCCATGCGCTGAAGAATACGCTGGTGCCGGTCATCACCATCGCCGGGCTGCAGCTCGGCGGCATCATCGCCTTCGCCATCGTGACGGAAACGGTCTTCCAATGGCCGGGGATGGGGCTGCTGTTTATCCAGTCGGTCGGTGCGGCCGATATTCCGGTGATGGCGGCCTATCTGTTGCTCATCGCGCTGGTCTTCGTCGTCATCAACCTGGTGGTGGACCTGTTGTATTACCTGGTCGATCCGCGGCTGCGGGTCGACCGCGCCGCGGCGAAGGGGGCCTGAGCCGATGGCGGCCCTCGCACGCATGCTCGACAGCGACCTCTGGTGGTCCTTCAAGCGCTCGCCCGTCACCGTCGTCTCGGCGGTGGTGGCGCTCATCTGCATCCTCGGCGCGGTGCTGGCGCCGCTGCTGGCGCCGCATAATCCCTTCGACCTGGCGACGCTGAACCTCTCGGATGCCTTCAAGCCGCCGGCCTGGACGCCGGAGGGCGATGCGACCTATCCGCTCGGCACCGACGACCAGGGTCGGGACGTGCTCTCGGCCATCATGTACGGCGCCCGCGTCTCGCTGCTGGTCGGCGTCTGCGCGGTGGTCTTCTCGACCGTGGTCGGCGTCGCGGTCGGGCTGCTGGCCGGCTATATCGGCGGCACGGTGGATGGGCTGCTGATGCGGATCGCCGATATCCAGCTGACCTTCCCCTCCATTTTGATCGCCCTGCTGGTCGATGGCGTGGTGCGGGCGGCGGTCCCGCGGGAGGTGCATGACCGCATCGCGCTCTTCGTCGTCATCTTCGCCATCGGCATCAGCGCCTGGCCACAGTTCGCCCGCACCGTGCGTGGCTCCACCCTGGTCGAGCGCAACAAGGAATACGTGCTGGCGGCGCGCGTCATCGGGCTCAGCAAGCTGCGGATCATGCTGACCCATGTGCTGCCGAACGTGCTGGGGCCGGTGCTGGTCATCGCCACGCTGAACCTCGGCTTCGCCATCCTGGCGGAGGCGACGCTGTCCTTCCTCGGCGTCGGCGTGCCGCCAACCGAGCCCTCGCTCGGCACGCTGATCAGGAGCGGCAACGACTTCCTGTTCTCCGGCGAGTGGTGGATCACCATCTTCCCCGGCGTCGCACTGATCGCCATGGTCCTCTCGGTGAACCTGCTGGGCGACTGGCTGCGCGATGCGCTGAACCCGAGGCTGCGCTGATGGTCCCCATCCTCCAAGTCTGCAACCTCCGCGTCGAATTCCCGACGCGGCGCGGCACCCTCACCGCGCTCGACGACGTCTCCTTCGAGATCGTGCCGGGCGAGGTGCTGGGCGTGGTGGGCGAATCCGGCGCCGGCAAGTCCATGACCGGCGCCGCCATCATCGGCCTGCTGGAGCCGCCGGGGCGGATCGCGGCCGGGCAGGTGCTGCTGAACGGCAAGCGTATCGACAACCTGGGCTATGAGCAGATGCGGCGCATCCGCGGGCGGGAGATCGGCGCGATCTTCCAGGACCCGCTGACCACGCTGAACCCGCTCTATACCGTCGGCCGGCAGCTGGTGGAGACGATCCAGACCCATCTGGGCCTCAACGATGCCGAGGCCCGCAAGCGCGCCATCGGCTGGCTGGAGATGGTCGGCATCCCGGCGGCGGCGCAGCGGGTGGACAGCTACCCGCATGAATTCTCGGGCGGCATGCGGCAGCGCGTGGTGATCGCGCTGGCATTGTGTGCCGAGCCGAAGCTGATCGTGGCGGATGAGCCGACCACGGCGCTCGACGTCTCCATCCAGGCGCAGGTGATCGCGCTGCTGAAGGGGCTGGCGCGGGACAAGGGGACCTCGATGATGCTGGTCACCCACGACATGGGCGTGATCGCCGAAACCGCCGACCGCGTGGCGGTAATGTATGCCGGCCGCATCGCCGAGATCGGCCCGGTGCGGGAGGTGGTGAAGCACCCCAAGCATCCCTATTCGGTGGGGCTCATGGCCTCCATCCCGCCGCTCGACCGGCGGGTCGAGACCCTGGCGCAGATCGACGGGGCGATGCCGCGGCTTTCCGCCATCCCGCCCGGCTGCGCCTTCAACCCGCGCTGCCCGGAGGTCTTCGGCCGCTGCAGGGTGGAACGGCCGGACCTGCTTCCGGCGGGGGCGACCCGGGCCGCCTGCTGGCTCTATGACCCGGCATCCGAGAAGCGTGCGCCGGAGGCGATGCAGCATGGCTGACGTGGTGGCGCCGGCGATGCCCGGCGAGACTCCGATGCTCAAGGCCGATGATCTCGCGCGCTTCTTCGATGTCTCCCGCCCCTGGCTGCAGCGGGTGCTGGCCGGCGAAGGCCGGCGGACCCTGAAGGCGGTCGACGGCGTCTCCTTCAGGATCCCGAAGGGCACCACGCTGTCGCTGGTCGGCGAGAGCGGCTGCGGCAAGTCGACCGTGGCGCGGCTGGTGGTCGGGCTGTACCGCCCGACGCGCGGCCGGGTGCTGTTCGAGGGCACCGACCTGGAGAAAGCCCGCGCCATGGCCGAGCAGCGCCGGCGCATGCAGATGATCTTCCAGGATCCCTATGCCTCGCTCAATCCGCGCTGGCGGGTGCGCGACATCATCGCCGAGCCGATCCGTGCCTTCGGGCTGATCGACGGCGGCGCGGCGCAGCAGCGGCGGGTCGGCGAGCTGCTGACCCAGGTGGGGCTATCCCCGCTGGACGGCGAGAAATTCCCGCATGAGTTCAGCGGTGGGCAGCGGCAGCGCATCTCGATCGCCCGCGCGCTGTCGTCGAACCCGGAGTTCCTGGTCTGCGACGAGCCGACCAGCGCGCTCGACGTCTCGGTGCAGGCGCAGATCCTGAACCTGATGAAGGACCTGCAGCGGCGGCTGGGGCTGACCTACCTGTTCATCAGCCACAACTTGGCGGTGGTGCGGCAGATCAGCGACCGGATCGGGGTGATGTACCTCGGCCGGCTGGTCGAACTCGCCCCGGCGGAGACGCTGTTCGAGGCGCCGCGGCATCCCTATACGCGGGCGCTGATGGAGGCGATCCCCGACCTCGACATGACCGGGCGGCAGCGCATCCCGGTGGGCGGGGAGGTGCCGAGCCCGATCAGCCCGCCCTCCGGCTGCCCCTTCCATCCGCGCTGCCCGCTGGCCAACGACCGCTGCAAGGCGGAACGTCCGGCGCTGATCCCGGCCCGCGGCACGCCCGAAACCGTGGCCGCCTGCCATGCGGTCGAGGAAGGCCGCGACGGCGCGGCCTTCGTCACCATGGACCAGCGGCCGCTGGTTACCGGATAGGGGTCAGCGGATAGGCACGACGGCGACGGCGTTGTAGGGCGAGCCGTCGACCAGCTTGGTGCTCCAGGCCATGTAGATGACGACGCCGCGTTCCTCGTCGAGGAAGCGGACCACGCGGGTCTCCTTGAAGAACAGGCTGGTGTTGCTCTCGTAGACATTCTCGCCGCGCTCGCCGCGATTGGCCTTGGCATCGACCACGACCGGGCCGGTGACGGAGCAGGAGAGGCCGAAGCGGGCCGGGTCCTCGGCGAGGCCCACCATGCCGGAGACGCCGCCGGTGCGGGCCTGGCTGATGTAGCAGGAGACGCCCTTCACCTCCGGGTCGTCGAAGCGCTCGATGACGACGCGATGGCTGCGGGTCAGGCCGAGATTGGTCAGCGCCGTGTTGACGTGGCCGATCTCCTTGGTTTCCTGCGCCTGGGCGGTGGTCGGGGCGGAGGTCAGGGCGGGGATCGCCAGCGCGGAGGCCAGCAGCAGGGCGGGGAGGCGCATCGTCTCGGTCCTTGGGTCGGTGTGTTCGCAGGACGCGGCAGCGGCAGGATGGTTTCAGTCTCCCAACGCAGTTCCCTCCCGCCGGGGATCGGCGCCGCCGAGCAGCCGCATGCCCTCCGTCCCGCGCAGGATGCGGATGGCCTGCAGGCCGGAGTTCATCACCCGCACCTCCACCGGGAATCCCCGCGCCTCGAGGGCCGGGGCCAGGGCGGCGGCAGCGGTGCCGGCTTCCAGTTCCACCTGCGCATTCAGCGCGCCGATGCGGGGCAGGGAGACGGCGGCCTGTGGGTCCATGCCCCAGTCCAGCATGGCGACCAGGGATTGCGCGACGTGGCCGATGATGCGCGACCCGCCGGAGGAGCCGACCACCACCACCGGCTGCCCGTCCGGGCCGAAGACGATGGTCGGCGACATGGAGGAGCGCGGCCGCTTCGCCGGGCCGACGCGGTTGGCGACGGGGCGGCCGTCCACCTCCGGCACGAAGGAGAAATCCGTCAGCTCGTTGTTCAGCAGGAAGCCGCGCACCATGATGCGGGCGCCGAAGACATCCTCGATGGTGGTGGTCAGCGCGACGGCATTGCCGGCGGCATCGACGATCGAGAGATGGCTGGTGCCGTGTTCCGGCTGCGGCGGCTGGGAGGCGAGCGGTGCGCCGCCCTGCCAGGGCGGGTTGCCGGGACGCGGCGCGGCGATGGCGCGGTCACGGTCCAGCAGCTGGGCGCGCAGCAGCAGGTAGTTGGGGTCCAGCAGGCCGCGGACGGGCACGGCGACGTGGTCGGCATCGGCCAGGTAGCGGTTGCGGTCGGCGAAGGCGATGCGCCCGGCCTCGGCGAGGAGATGCGCCGCATCCGCGCTACGCGGGTCGAGCACCATGTCCTGATGCGCCAGCACGCCGAGGATCTGCAGCACCGCGACGCCGCCGGAGCTCGGCGGCGGCATGCCGCAGACGGTGAAGCCGCGATAGGGGCCGCAGACCGCCTCGCGCTCCACCGGCGCATAGCCGGCGAGGTCGTCCGTCGTCAGCAGGCCTGGGTTGGCATGGCCGCGCACGGCGCCGGCGATCTCGGCGGCGATGGGGCCGCGGTGCAGCGCATCGGCGCCCTGTTCGGCGATGGCGCGGAGGGTCGCGGCGAGCATCGGGTTGCGCAGCCGGGCACCCTCGGCCACCGGCTTGTTGTCGGGCAGGAAATAGGCCCGGGCCTGCGGGTCGCGGCGCAGGCGGTCGGCTTCCAGCACGACCAGCGCGGCAAGGCGGGGGGAGACGATGAAGCCTTCCTCCGCGGCCGTGATGGCGGGGGCGAAGAGCTGCGCCCAGGGCAGCTTGCCGTGGCGGCGATGGGCCGCTTCCAGCATGCGGATGGCGCCGGGCACGCCGACGGCGCGGCCGCCGACCACGGCCTCGAGGAAGCCCATCGGCTGGCCGTCCTTGAGGAAGAGCGTGGGCGGCGCCGCGGCGGGCGCGGTCTCCCGCCCGTCCCAGGCGGCGAGGCGGCGCGCCGTGGCATCCCAGTGCAGCATCAGCGCGCCGCCGCCGAGGCCGGAGGATTGCGGCTCGACCAGGGCCAGCATGGCCTGTGCGGCGACGGCGGCGTCGAGGGCGGTGCCGCCGGCGCGCAGCATGGCGAGCCCGGCCTCGCCGGCCATGGGATGCGCGGCGGCGACCATCTGGCGCTGCGCTTGTGCCCGTAGCGGCCCCGGCAAGGCGAGGCAGCAGAGGAGCAGCAGGATAAGGCGGGCCATGATGCTCCTTCCGGCGGGACGGCTGTTCTAGCGGCAGCCTGTCCCGACGGGAACCTATCCGGCGGGGAGGGCCGGCGTGCGGGTGGCGCCGCGATGGCGGAAGGCCAGCGCCTCCGCCACATGGCTGCGCTGGACCTGGGCGCTGCCGGCGAGGTCGGCAATGGTGCGGGCGACGCGGAGCGTGCGGGTATAGCCGCGGGCCGAGAGCCGCAGCCGTTCCGCCGCCTGTTCGGCCAGCAGCCGGGCCGGCTGGTCGGCGGCCAGGCTGCGTTCCAGCACGGCGCCCTCGGCGGCGGCGTTGCAGCGCGGGCCATCGGCGCCGTAGCGGGCGCGCTGGCGCAGGCGGGCGGCCTGGATGCGGGCGGCGACCACCGCGCTGGCCTCGCCGGCAGGCGCCCGGGCGAGCTCGCTGGCGGGGACGGGGGTGACCTCGATCGCCAGGTCCATGCGGTCCAGCAGCGGGCCGGAGAGGCGCATCTGGTAGTCCTCGCCGCAGCGGGGGGCGCGGCCGCATTCGCGTGGTGCGTCGCCGAGATAGCCGCAGCGGCAGGGGTTCATCGCCGCGATGAGCTGGAAGCGGGCGGGGTAGGTGACATGGGCATTGGCCCGGCTGATGGTGGTGCGGCCGGTCTCCATCGGCTGGCGCAGCGCCTCCAGCGCCGCCCGCGGGAACTCCGGCCATTCGTCGAGGAAGAGCACGCCGTGGTGGGCGAGGCTGATCTCGCCCGGCTTGGCGCGGCCGCCGCCGCCGATCAGCGCCGCCTGGCTGGCCGAGTGGTGCGGGTCGCGGAAGGGCGGGCGGACCACGAGGCGGCCGCCGCGCAGCAGCCCGGCGACGGAATGCACCATGCTGACCTCCAGCGCCTCGGCCGGGGAGAGGTCCGGCAGCAGGCCGGGCAGGCGGGCGGCGAGCATCGACTTGCCGGCGCCGGGCGGGCCGGTGAAGAGCAGGTTGTGGCCGCCGGCGGCGGCGACCTCCAGCGCGCGCTTGGCGCTCTCCTGGCCCTTCACTTCCGAAAGGCAGGGGCCGCGCGGGCCGGGGGCGTCGGGCGGCGGCGGCTCCGGCGGGGTCAGCACCTGGGTGCCGCGGAAGTGGTTCATCAGCGCCAGCAGGTCGGGCGCGGCCAGCACCTCCACGCGGCCGGCCCAGGCCGCCTCGCCGCCCTGCGCCGCCGGGCAGATCAGCCCGAGGTCGCGCGCCGAAGCGCCCAGCGCCGCGGGCAGCACGCCGGCGACCGGGTTGATGCTGCCGTCGAGCGAAAGCTCGCCGAGCGCGGCATAGCCGGCGATCTCCTCCCGCGGCAGCACGTCCATCGCCGCCAGGACGGCCAGCGCGATGGGCAGGTCGAAATGCGAGCCCTCCTTGGCGATATCGGCCGGCGCCAGGTTCACCAGCACCCGCTTCGGCGGCAGCGAGAGGCCCAGGCCGACGAGCGCGGCGCGCACCCGTTCCCGGCTCTCGCCCACCGCCTTGTCGGGCAGGCCGACGACGAGGAAGGCGGGCATGCCGGGGGCGAGCTGGACCTGCACCTCGACCGGCATGGCCTCGATACCGGCGAAGGCGAAGGTGGCGACCCGGGCAATGGACATATCGATAACGATACTATCCAGGTGCCGGGATACTCAAGCCTTCAGTCGGCGATGGCTTGCGCCTGGCGCCAGATGCGCAGGAAGTTGCCGGACCAGAGCAGGCCGATGTCCCGCGCGCCGTAGCCACGCTTGATCAGCGCCGCGGTGACATTCGCGGTCTCGGCGGCATTCTGCCAGCCCTCCACCGCGCCGCCGCCGTCGAAGTCGGAGGACAGGCCGACGTGCTCCAGGCCGATCCGCCGCACCGCGTGGTCGACGTGGTCGACCATGGTCTCGACGCTGGCCTGGTTGCGCGTGCCCTCCGGCACCTTCTGCAGGAAGCCCGGCATGGCGGTGATCTGGGCGAGGCCGCCGACCGCCTTCAGCACGTCGAGCTGCTCGTCGTCGATGCCGCGCGGATGGTCGCAGAGGGCGCGGCAGGCGGTATGGGTGGCGACGATGGGGGAGCGGGAAAGCTCCGCCGCCTGCATCATGCCGGACTTCGCCACATGCGAGACGTCGATCAGCATGCCGGCGGCATTCAGCGCGGCGACCGCCTGGCGGCCGAGCGGGGAGAGCCCGCCGTGCTCGACGGTGGCATCGCCGAGGCGCGCCTGCGGCCGGGCGCTGTCCGAGAGGTCGTTGTGGCCGTCATGCGTCAGGGTCAGGTAGCAGGCGCCGAGCGCCCGCCAGCGGGCCGGGGCGCCGAGGTCGTGGCCCATGCCATAGCCGTTCTCGACCGCCGAGAGCACCGCCAGCGCCCCGGCGGCGTAGGCCGCTTCCAGCTCCTCCGGCGTGGCGCAGAAGCGGCGGGCGACGCCGTCGGCGCGGCCCTGGATATGGCGCAGCATGGCATCGACGCGCTCGGCGGCGGCGGCATGGCCGGCCGCGTCGCGCTTCCCCTGGCCGACATAGGCGATGAAGATCGCGGCGCGCAGGCCGCCGCGCTGCATCTTGGGGAAGTCGACGCGCATCGGGCCTTCGCCCAGCGGGTCGGGCGGGTTGGGCCAGCGGATGTCGATGTGGCTGTCGAGCGTGAGCGTCGAGGCATGGATATCCATTATCGGTCGCCCCAGCCGGTGAGGAAGCGTTCGAGCAGGGTTCCCATGATCTCCACGTTGTAGCCGCCTTCCTGGATGATGGCGGCGGGCAAGCCGAACGCCGAGATGGCGGCGCCGGCGCGGGCGAAGCCATCCGCGGTCACCTTGAGCAGGCCGAGCGGCTCGTGCTCGCTGGCATCGAAGCCGAGCGAGACGACCAGCGCCTCGGCACCGAAGGCGCGCGCCGCGGCGATGCCGGCATCGATGGCGGCGAGCCACGCGGCATCGCCGGTCCCGGCCGGCATCGGCAGGTTGAGGTTGTGGCCGGCCCCGGCCCCGCCGCCGGTCTCCTCCCGGTAGCCGGTGAAGAAGGGGTAGTAGTTGGACGGGTCGCCATGGACCGAGACGGTCAGCACGGCCGGGTCCTCCCAGAAGATGCCTTGGGTGCCGTTGCCGTGGTGGCTGTCGATGTCGAGGGTGGCGACGCGCTTCGCCCCCGCCTGGCGCAGGGCGGCGACGGCGATGGCGGCATTGTTGAGGTAGCAATGGCCGCCGGCCCGCGCCGCATAGGCATGGTGGCCGGGCGGGCGGCAGAGGGCGTAGGCATGGCGGCCGGCACCGGCCTCGGCCGCGGCGGCCAGCGCCACGCCGGCGGCGGCGAAGCTCGCCTCCCAGGTGCCGGGGCCGATCGGGCAGGAGGTATCGGCGGTGTACCAGCCGGCCTGGCCGATGATGCCGGCGGGGCGGCGGCCGCCATTGGCCATGGCATCGGCGGTCGCATGGGTATTGCCGACGACCTCCGGCCCCGGATTCGGCAGGGCCTGCCAGGCGGCCAGCGCGCCTTCGAGGAAGTCGAGGTAGTCCGGCGCATGCACCGCCTCCAGCGCGGCGCGCGGGGGCGCGGCGGCGGTCTCCGGCGCCATGCCGAGGCGCTGCAGCCCGGCGAGCAGGGAGGTCGCCCGTTCCGGCACCTCGAAGTTCGGGCGAAGCTGGCCGCGTTGGAGGAAGAAGCGCGGCGTGTGCCGCATTTGGTCCGGATGGGAAAAAGCGCGCATGGCCGGGAGGCTAGCAGCGGATGCGCCCTTGTCCATGCGCCGAACGGGCCGTTAGCATATGCACAATAACATTGGGGGCTTGCAATGACCGTTTCGCGCCGTGGCCTGCTGGCCGCGACTGCCGCCGCACCTGTGCTCATGCGGGTGGAGGATGCATTGGCCCAGGGGGTTGCCCCCCGGCGCGGCGGGACGCTGACCACGATGCTCACGCCGGAGCCGCCGGTGCTGCAGATCGGCGTGAACAACCAGGGGCCGACCCTGGTCATCGCCAGCAAGATGTTCCAGAGCCTGCTGAGCTTCACCCCGACGCTGGAGCCGATCCCGGTCCTGGCGAAGAGCTGGACCATCAGCCCGGACGGACGCGAATACGTCTTCAAGCTGCAGGAGAACGTCAAATTCCACGACGGCCAGCCGATGACGGCGGATGACGTCATCTTCTCCATCATGAAATTCCACACCGAGCTGGCGCCCCGGGCCCGGGCGGTCTTCGCGCTGATCGAGAGCGCCACGGCGCCGGACCCGCTGACGGTGCGGATCCTCCTCAAGCAACCCTTCCAGCCCTTCCTGCTGATGTTCGACGCGACCGCCTGCGCCATCGTGCCGAAGCACCTGTTCGACGGGCAGGACTACCGGACGGCACCGGCGGTGCAGCGGCCGGTCGGCACCGGGCCTTTCCGCTTCGCCGAATGGCAGCGCGGCAATTTCATCCGGCTGGAGCGCTTCGCCGATTACTGGAAGCCGGGGCAGCCCTACCTCGATGCGATGATCTACCGCGTGGTGCCGGATAGCCAGAGCCGCCGCCTGGCGATCGAGACCGGCCAGGCGCAGCTGACGCAGGCCAACGACATCGAGCCCTTCGACGTGCCGGCGCTGCGGGCCAAGCCGAACCTCGAGGTCGATATCAAGGGCTGGGAGTATTTCTCCCCGGTCTCCTGGATCGAGCTCAACCACCGGGTGAAGCCGCTGGACGACATGCGGGTGCGGCAGGCGATCAGCATGGCGATCGACCGCAACTTCATCGCGCAGCGGCTGTGGTTCGGCGTCGGCAAGCCGGCGACCAACCCGGTCGCCTCGACCACGCGCTTCCATGATGCCGGCGTGAAGGTTGCCGCCTATGACGTGAAGGCGGCCAATGCGCTGCTGGATGCGGCGGGGCACAAGGCGAATGCCCAGGGGGTGCGCTTCACCCTGAAGCATCTCGTGCTGCCCTATGGCGAGATCTGGTCGCGGCTCGGCGAATACCTCAAGCAGGCGATGCGGCAGATCGGCATCACGCTGGAACTGGAGAGCACCGATGCCGGCAGCTGGGCGCGGCGGATCGGCGCCTGGGAATACGAGACGAGCATCAATTTCGTCTACCAGTTCGGCGACCCGACGCTCGGCGTGGAGCGGACCTATGTCTCCTCCAACATCCAGAAGGTGACCTTCACCAATACCGGCGGCTATTCCAACCCGAAGGTGGATGAGCTGTTCGCCACGGCACGGGGCTCGGCCGATCCGAAGGACCGGCAGGCGGCCTTCAGCGCGGTGCAGAAGATCCTCTGCGAGGAAGTGCCGCAGATCTGGCTGATGGAAATGGCCTTCCCCACCATCCACGACAAGAAGGTGCGGAACGTCATCACCACCGGCCTCGGCGTGCATGCCAGCTTCGATGACGTGTTCCTGACCGCCTGATGGAGGTCTCGAAGCTGCTGGGCTTCCTGCTGCGGCGGGGGGTGAAGGCGGCGGTCGTCGTGCTGGCGATCGTCGTCTGCAATTTCCTGCTGGTGCATGCGGCACCCGGCGACCCGGCGAGCGTCATCGCCGGTCAGTCGGGCGCGGCGGATGCGGTCTTCCTCGAACAGCTCCGCCGCCAGTTCGGGCTGGACCAGCCGCTCTATGTGCAGCTCTGGATCTACCTGAAAAGCGTCCTCAGCCTCGACCTTGGCTTCTCGCACCGGCAGCAGCAGGCGGTCTCGCTGCTGGTGCTGGAGCGGCTGCCGGCGACCCTGCTGCTGACCGGCGCGGCCTTCGTCTTCGCCGTGACCCTGGGTGTCACGCTCGGCGCGCTGGCGGCGCAGCGCGTGGGCAAATGGGCGGATAGCCTCATCACGGTGGTGGCGCTGACCTTCTATGCGACGCCCTTGTTCTGGGTGGGGCTGATGCTGGTGCTGGTCTTCTCGGTCTGGCTGGAATGGCTGCCGAGCTTCGGGATGAGCAGCGTCGGCGTCGATCTGCATGGGCTGGCGGTGGTCTGGGACGTGGCGAAGCACCTGCTGCTGCCGGCACTCACCCTCGGGCTGTTCTACCTGGCGGTCTATGCCCGGCTGACCCGGGCGACGATGCTGGAAGTGGCGGACCAGGATTTCGTCAAGACGGCGCGGGCCAAGGGCGTGCCGGAGGGGCGCATCCTGCGGTCCCATGTCCTGCGCAACGCCCTGCTGCCGGTGATCACCTTCGCCGGCATCCAGGCGGGGCAGTTGCTGGGCGGGTCGATCCTGGTGGAGACGGTCTTCGCCTGGCCGGGAATCGGGCGGCTGGCCTTCGAGGCGCTGCTGGCACGGGACTATCCGGTGCTGCTCGGCGTCTTCTTCTGCACCAGCGTCATGGTGGTGCTGTTCAACCTGGTGACGGATTTGCTCTACGCGATCATCGATCCTCGGGTGGAGGTAGCGGGTTGAAGGATTTCTGGCGGCGCTACCGGCGCAACAAGGGCGCGGTGGTGGGGCTGGTCGTCCTGCTGCTGGTGATGCTGATGGCGGCGACGGCGCCCTGGCTGTTTCCCGGCAGCCCCTGGGACATGGCCAGCGCGCCCTTCATGCCGCCGGGCGAGATGGGCATGCTGCTCGGTACCGATAGCCTGGGGCGGGACGTGGCGGCCGGCATCGCGCATGGGGCGCGGATCTCGCTGCTGGTGGGGGCCGTCTCGACTGCGGCGGCGCTACTGGTGGGCGTCACGCTCGGCGCCATCGCCGGCTATCTCGGCGGCTTCGCGGATGATGCGGTGATGCGCTTCACCGAATTCTTCCAGACCATCCCGAGCTTCGTGCTGGCGATCCTGCTGGTGGCGATCTTCACCCCCTCCATCGGCTCGGTGGTCTTCGCCATCGCGGTGGTGTCCTGGCCGCCCGTCGCGCGGGTGGTGCGGGCGGAGTTCCTCTCGCTGCGCGGGCGGGAATTCGTCCAGGCGGCGGAGGTGCTGGGCAAGTCGCGCATCAGCATCGTGCTGACCGACATCCTGCCGAATGCGCTCTCGCCCATCGTCGTGCTCTCCTCCCTCATGGTGGCGACGGCGATCCTGCTGGAGAGCGCGCTGAGCTTCCTCGGCCTGGGCGACCCGAACCTGATGACCTGGGGCTTCCTGATCGGCTCCGGCCGCAGCGTCATCCGCCTCGCCTGGTGGATGAGCGTCTTTCCCGGCATCGCCATCTTCCTGACCGTGCTGGCGCTGAACCTGGTGGGGGAGGGGCTGTCGGATGCGCTGAATCCGCGGCTTGCGCGCCAGCGGGGGGGCGCGGCATGAGCCTGCTGACTGTCCAGGGGTTGACCGTCGCGCTGCCGCCGGGCGGCGACCGGGCCCATGCGATCGAGGATGTCTCCTTCTCCGTCGATGCGGGGGAGATCCTTTGCGTGGTGGGCGAAAGCGGCTCGGGCAAGTCGATCACCGCCAATGCGGTGATGGGGCTGCTGCCGAAGGGGCTGCCGGTGCGCACCGGCGCCATCGCCTTCGAGGGCACCGACCTGCTGCGGCTCGGCGCCGAGCCGATGCGGAAGCTCCGCGGCCAGCGGCTGGCGATGATCTTCCAGGAGCCGATGACGGCGCTGAACCCCCTGATGCGGGTCGGCGACCAGATCGCCGAGGTGCTGCAGGTGCATGGCGCGGCGGGCGATGCGGCGCGGCGGGTGCCGGAGCTGCTGGCGGCGGTGAACCTGCCGGATCCGGCGGCGATCGCCCGCAGCCATCCCTTCCGGCTCTCGGGCGGGCAGCGGCAACGGGTGATGATCGCCATGGCGCTGGCGTTGGAGCCGGCGCTGCTGATCGCGGATGAGCCGACGACCGCGCTCGACGTGACGACGCAGATGCAGATCCTGCGGCTGATCCGGGAGATCCAGTCCCGCCGCGGCATGGGCGTGCTCTTCATCACCCATGACTTCGGCGTGGTGGCGGAAATCGCCGACCGCGTCGCGGTGATGCAGCAGGGCCGCATCGTCGAGCAGGGTCCCGCGGCCGAGGTGCTGAACGCGCCGCAGCATCCCTATACCCGGGCGCTGATCGCCGCGGTGCCGCATGGCGCGGCGCCGGAACGCGCCGCGGTCACCGGGGAGGAGGTGCTGCGCGTCACCGCCATCGCCAAGACCTATCGTCGCGGCGGGATCTTCGGCGCCAAGGCGATGGTGCGCGCGGTGCATGATGCCGACTTCACCCTGAAGCGCGGCGAGACGCTGGGACTGGTAGGCGAGAGCGGCAGCGGCAAGTCCACGCTCGCGCGATGTGTCGTGAAGCTGGTGACGCCGGAGGAAGGCGAGATCGCCTATGACGGCGCCAACCTCCGCCTGCTGTCGCGCGCCGCCTGGAAGCCGTATCGCCAGCGCATCCAGATGATCTTCCAGGACCCCTATGCCTCGCTGAACCCGCGGCGGACGGTGGGGGACACCATCGCCGAGGGGCCGGTGACGCATGGCACCCCACGGGCCGAGGCGCTGGACCGGGCGCGTGAGCTGCTGCGGCTGGTCCAGCTCGATGCCGGGGCGATGGATCGCTACCCGCATGAGTTCAGCGGCGGGCAGCGGCAGCGGATCGGCATCGCCCGGGCGCTGGCGATGCGGCCGGACCTGCTCATCGCGGACGAGCCGGTCTCGGCGCTGGATGTCTCGGTGCAGGCCCAGGTCCTGGCGCTGCTGGCGGATATCAAGGCGCGGCTGGGGCTGACCATGCTCTTCATCACCCATGACCTGCGCGTGGCGGCGCAGATCTGCGACCGGGTGGCGGTGATGCAGCGTGGCGCCATCGTCGAGCAGGGGCCGACGGCACAGGTATTCTCGGCGCCGCAGCACGCCTATACCCGGCAGCTACTGGACAGCATCCCGGGAAGGGGCTGGACTCCGCCGCAGCTGTGAGGAAACGCCATGACTGAAACCCTTGATCCGGGCGCTCGCCGGGCGATCCTGGAGGCGGTGGATGCGCTGCAGGACGAGGGCATCGAGACGCTGAAGCGGCTGGTGCGCTGTCCCTCCACCCTGGGCCATGAGCAATCGGCGCTGGAGGAGATGGCGCGGATCTACGAGGCCCTGGGCCTGACGCCGCGCCGGGTGCCGACCGTACCGGCGGAGCTTGCATCCCACCCCGGCTTCTCGCCGCCGCTGATCGCCTACGAGGGCCGCGACAACGTGGTGGCGGTGCATCAGCCCAAGGCAAAGCGCGGCCGCAGCCTGACCCTGCAGGGCCATGTGGACGTGGTGCCGGAGGGCGCGGCGGACATGTGGGTCACGCCGCCCTATGAGCCCGACATCCGCGACGGCCGCATGTATGGCCGCGGCGCCGGCGACATGAAGGCGGGCATCGTCTCCTACGTCACCGCCTTCAAGGCGCTGCGCCTGGCCGGGCTGCAGCCGGCCGCCGAGGTGCAGATGCAGTCGGTGATCGAGGAGGAATGCAGCGGCAACGGCGCGCTGGCCTGCATGCTGGCGATGCCGAGGACCGATGCGGTGATCATCCCCGAACCGGGGCCGGGCATGGATGCGCTCTATACCGCCGAGGTCGGCGTGGTCTGGGCCTGGGTCACCGTCTCGGGCCGTCCCGCACATGTGCGGGACATGCAGGCGGGGCTGAATGCGATCGAGGCGGCGACCATCATCGCCGGCGCCTTCAAGGACTACGAGCGGGAGATGAACGATGGCTCCCGCATCCATCCGGCCTTCCGCGGCATCAACCATCCGGTCAACGTCAACCTCGGCACCATCGAGGGCGGCGAGTGGAATTCCAGCGTCGCCACCCGCTGCCGCATCGGCATGCGGGTCGGCGTGATGATGGGCTACACGGCGGCGCAGACCAAGGCGGATATCGAACGGCTGGTCGAGCAGGCGAAGCAGCACGAGCGGCTGCGCGGCGCCATCGTCAAGCTGGAGTTCAAGGGCTTCATGGCCGATCCCTGCGTCTTCGACACCGACGCCGCCATCGTGCAGCTCGCCCGGCGCAGCTATGCCGAGATCACCGGCGGGTCCCTGCGCGACTATCCGGCGACCGGGCTGACCGATGGGCGCTTCTTCACGCTGTACCAGGATACCCCGGTCGCCTGCTTCGGCCCGGATGCGGTGGATATCCACGGCATCGACGAGAATGTCGGGCTCGACAGCATGCATGGCATCACGCGCACCATCGCCCTGACCATGGCCGAGTGGTGCGGCATCGAGAAGGCGTAAGGCATGTCTGCATCCAACCTGCCGCTGTCGGGCGCGCGCCTCTGGGACAGCCTGATGGAGATGGCGAGGATCGGCGGCACGCCGAAGGGCGGCAACAACCGGCAGACGCTGACCGATGTCGATGCCGAGGGCCGTGCGCTGTTCCAACGTTGGGGCGAGGCCTGCGGGCTGACGCTCAGCGTCGACCGGCTCGGCAACATGGTCTTCCGCCGGGAGGGCCGCGATCCGGGCCGCGCGCCGGTCGCCATCGGCAGCCATCTGGACACGCAACCGACGGGCGGGAAGTTCGACGGCGTCCTCGGCGTGCTGGCCGGGCTCGAGGTGATGCGGGCGCTGCATGAGGCGGGCGCCGAGACCGAGGCGCCGCTGCTGCTGATCAATTGGACCAACGAGGAAGGCGCCCGCTTCTCCCCGCCGATGATGGGCAGCGGCGCGGCGATGGGCCTGTTCACCGAGGCGGAGATCCTGGCCAAGCGCGACCAGGCCGGGCTGGCCTTCGGCGAGGAGCTCAAGCGCATCGGCTGGCAGGGCGAGGCCGATCCCGCCGATCTGCAGAAGGTCGGCGCCTATCTGGAGCTGCATATCGAGCAGGGCAAACTGCTGGAGGATGCCGGGCTCGACGTCGGCGTCGTCACCCATGCGCTGGCGCAGAGCTGGTACGAGGTGACGGTCGAAGGCGAGGATGCCCATGGCGGCTCCCCCATGGCCGGCCGGCGGGATGCGATGATGGCCGCGGCGCCGCTGATCTCGGCGGTGGAGGAGATCGCGCTGGCGACCCTGGCACCGGATGGCGAGCGCGGCCGCGGCACCGTGGGCGTGGTCGAGGTCTATCCCTCCTCCCGCAACGTCGCGCCGAGCCGGGTCTTCTTCAGCGTCGACTTTCGCCACTCCGACCCGGAGGCGTTGGCCCGCATGGGCGCGGCGCTGACGGCGCGCGCGGCGGAAATCGGCGCCGCGCGCAAGGTGACGGCGACCGTCGCGCCCTTCTGGCATTCGCCGCTGACGCCCTTCGACGCGGCGCTGATCGAGCGCGCCCGGGCCAGCGCCACGGCACGCGGGCTGAAGTGGCAGGACATGCCGACGGCGATCGGCCATGACGCGGTCTACATGGCGCGCAAGGTGCCTTCGGTGATGATCTTCTGCCCCTGCCACGGCGGGCTCTCGCACAACGAGGCGGAGAGCATCACCCCGGAATGGGCCACCGCCGGGCTGCAGGTGCTGGCCGATGCGGCGCTCGCCACGGCCGGCCTGGTCCGGCGCTGAGACGGAGAATTCCCATGCGCATCGCCATCGGCGGCTTCCAGCACGAGAGCCATTCCTTCGCCCCCATCCCGACCGGATGGCAGGAATTCATCAAGCCCGGCGGCTTCCCCGGGCTGCAGCGCCCGGCGACCCTGGTGGAGACGCTGCGCCATACCTCCGTCCCCTGCGCCGGGGCGATCGAGGTGGCGGAGGCGGCGGGGGCGACCATCGCGCCGCTGACCTGGTGCTTCGCCAATCCGGCCGGGCCGGTGACGGCGGAGGCCTTCGAGCGCATCGCCGCGCTGCTGGTCGGCGCCTTGTCCGATGCGCTCGACGAGGGGCCGCTCGACGGCATCTTCCTCGAGCTGCATGGCGCCATGGTCGCGGTCGGCTTCGACGATGCCGAGGGCGAGCTGCTGCGCCGGGTGCGGGCCGTGGTGGGCGAGGCGATGCCGATCACCGTCAGCCTCGACCCGCATGCCAACATGACGCGGATGATGACCGACCTGGCCGATGCGCTGGTGCCCTATCGCACCTATCCGCATGTGGACATGAAGCCGGCCGGCGCCCAGGCGATGCGGCTGCTGCTGGAACGCATCGCCCGCGGCAGGCCCTGGGCGAAGGCCTTCGCCGAGGTCGATTTCCTCATCCCGCTGACGATGCAATGCACCATGGTCCCGCCGATGTCGCGGGTGCTGGAGGCGCGGGAGGCGCTGTCGGTGCAGCATGGCGCCGTCGAGCTCGCCTTCTGCTTCGGCTTCCCCTACGCCGACTTCCCCGGCTGCGGCGTCGCCATCGCCGCCTATGCCGAGACCCAGGGCGCGGCCGATGCGGCGGTCGCCGGGTTGAAGTCCTACATGGATGCGCATGAGCCGGAATTCGCCGGCGGCGTGGCCCCGGCGGCCGAGGGCGTGGCCCAGGCCATCGGCATTGCGCGCGGTGCGTCGAAGCCGGTGGTGATGGCGGATACCCAGGACAATCCCGGCGGCGGCGGCCATGGCGATACCACCGGGCTGCTGGCGGAACTCATCCGCCAGGATGCGCAGGGCGCGGTGCTCGGCCTGATCAACGATGCCGAGAGCGCGGCGGCCTGCCATGCCGCCGGCGTCGGCGCGACGCTTCCGCTGAGCCTCGGCGGCAAGAGCGACGGCGTGCCGCTGGCGGTGACGGCGGTGGTGGAGGCGCTGACGGATGGGCGCTTCGTCTCGACCGGGCCTATGGGCAAGGGCAATCCGGCCGACCTCGGGCCGACCGCGCTGATCCGGGTCTCCTCCGGCGTGCGGGTGATCGTCGTGACGCGGAAGATGCAGGCGCTGGACCAGGCGCTCTTCACCCATATCGGGGTGGAGCCGAGCGCGCAGAAGATCCTCGCGCTGAAGTCGAGCGTGCATTTCCGCGCGCATTTCCAGCCGATCGCCGAGCAGGTGATCGTGGTCGCCGCCCCGGGGCCGGTGGTGGCGGATCCAGCGACGCTGCCTTTCACCAGGCTGCGGCCGAGCCTCAGGCTGCGGCCGGAGGCCAATCGCTAGCGGAAGCCGGCGCGGGCCGCTTCCGCCCGTCGCAGCAGGGCCTGGCCGGCCTCGCCGGTCAGCAGCCCGTCCACCCGCTCGATCTCCGGCCGCTTGCCGGCACACCACTGGGCCTTGTCGCGGCCGCGCTGGCGGGCCTCGAAGTTCGGCGGCGCCATGGAGCGGAGGAAGTCGTCGCGCGCCGGCATGCCGCCCTGGCGTTCATGCAGCTCGATCGCCGCGGCCTCGATCCGCGCGGCGCGGTCGAGCGCGGTGATCGAGACCGGCACGCCGCAGACCTGCCCGGCGCGGACCAGCTCGCCGAGGATCGGTGCGCTGATCGCCAGCTCCTGCAGGTCATAGGCGGAGCCGTCGGGCCTGGCCGCCTCGCCGCCGGCGCAGCCCGCCAAGGTGGCGAGGGCAAGGAGCAGCGGCAGGGAGCGCGGGGCGCGGGACATGTCCCACGGATACGCCCCTGCCCAGGTCGAAGTAAACAGGTCGTTACTGTGGCGTCCTGAAAACCGCTGTCCTGGGCTTACCCGGCTTCTCTCACGGCCAGACGGGTCAGGGCCAGACGGGCAGGCCCTCCAGCCCCGCGGTTTCCGGCAGGCCGCAGATCAGGTTCGCATTCTGCAGCGCCTGGCCGGCCGCGCCCTTGCCGAGATTGTCGACCACGCCCAGCGCGATCACCAGGTTGCGCGCCGGATCGGCCGCATAGCTGATGAAGGCGAGGTTCGAGCCGCTCGCCCATTTGGTCTGCGGCGGCGTGTCGGTCACGCGGACAAAGGCGCGGCCGGCGTAGAATTGCCGCGCCGCGTCCAGGCACTCCGCCGTGGTGGCGCGGCCGCGGCAATAGATGGTGGCGAGGATGCCGCGGGTCATCGGCACCAGATGCGGCGTGAAGACCAGCCCGGCCGCGCTGCCGCCGCTCAGCCGCTCGATCGTCGCCGCCATCTCGGGCATGTGGGTGTGCCGGAGCAGGCCGTAGGGCACCAGGTTCTCGTTGCTCTCGGCATAGCCGAAGCGGCTGTCGCCGCCGCCGCGGCCGGCGCCGGAGATGCCGGTCTTGGCGTCGATGATGATGTTGCCGGGCTCGATCAGCCCCGCGGCCAGCAGCGGCGCCAGCGCGGTCAGCGTCGCCGCAGGGAAGCAGCCGGGATTGGCGATGCGGGTTCGGCCCTCGATCCGGCTTGGCCAGACATCGGCGAGGCCATAGGCCCAGCCCTCGGCATAGCGGTGGTCGCCGCCGATATCGACGATCTTCACCGACGGGGGGACGCGCGCCAGCGCCTCGGCCGAGGTGCCCGTGGGCAGCGACGCAAACAGCACGTCGAGCTGCGGTAGGGCCGCCGGGTTCCATTTCTCGATCACCAGATCGGCCAGCCTGGGCGGCGCGCCGGGGAAGCGGTCCCCCAGCCGGCTGCCGGCGCTGCCCTCGCCCGCGGCATAGGTGAGCTCGAAGCCCGGGTGGCCGGCGACCAGGCGCATGGCCTCGCCGCCGCCGAAGCCGCTGATTCCGACAATGCCGACGCGAAGGCTCATGGTGCTGTCCTGATGCTGGAGAAAAGGCAAAGAAAAACCCCCGAAGCCAGGGGCTGCGGGGGTTCGGAGATGCGGGCTGATGCCGCCTCGGGGGTGGACCGCTAGGATGCGGGCGTCACCGGGGGAGGGGCCTGTCTGCACGCAGCCACGGAAGCCGCCGCTGGGAAGCAGCGACGGCGTCGGTTGGCGGTGCGGCGATGCAGGTCACCCATGCGGCGGACGATAGTAGGCCCGGTGAACACCCGTCAACGAGGCCGGGGCAGGCACTCAGCCCGGGGCGGCGAGGAAGGCCTCGACCGCGGCGCGGCGCGGGATGGGGGCGACGGCGCCATAGCCGGTGGTGGAGAGTGCCGCCGCCGCATTGGCATAGCGCGCCGCCGCGATGGGCTCCGCCCCGGCCAGGATGCGGGCGAGGAAGGCGCCGGCGAAGGTATCGCCCGCGCCGGTCGCATCCACCGCGGCGACCTTGCGGCCGGCGATGGCCTGCCGCCCGGCAGGGGTCGCCACCAGCACGCCCGCGGCACCCAGCTTGAGCACCACCAGCGGACAGCCGAGCCGGAGGTAGAAATCGGCGATGGCATCCGGCGCCTCCAGCCCGGTCAGCGTCTTGGCGTCGTCGAGGGAGGGCAGGGCGATGTCGGCCTGGGCGATGGCGGCATGGATCACCGCCGCGGCCCGCGCCGCCGGCCAGAGCCGCAGCCGCAGGTTGGTGTCGTAGGAGACGCGGACCCCGGCGGCGCGGGCGATGGCGATGGCGCGGAAGCCGGCATCGCAGGCGCTGTCCGAGATCGCCTGGCTGATGCCCGAGAGGTGCAGCACCTTCGCCGCGCGGATGGCGGTTTCCGGCACGTCCTCGGGCCGGTAGCGGCTGGCGGCGCTGCCGCTGCGGTAGAAGGTGAAGTCGTGGCCGCGCTCGTCATGCGTGACGATGTACATCCCGGTCGGGGCATCGGCGCGGCGGAGGACCGTCGCGGTATCGACGCCCTCCCTCGCCCAGAGCGCCATGAAGGCATCGCCCGGGCGGTCCTGGCCGATCGCGGTGACGTAGCCGGTGCTGGCCCCGTTGCGGGCGGCGGCGATGGCGGCATTGCTGGTGTCGCCGCCCTGGCCCTCCAGGTACAGCAGCCGGCCATCGGGGCCGGGGGGCTGCTGGTTCAGCTCCAGCATCGGCTCGCCCATGCAGAGGATATCGGGCATCAGGTTGTGTGAAGAAATCGAGTTTGCGAAAGACTGCCCTTTACGACCATTGGCTCATTTCCTCCGAATGCGGTGCTGAAGGGCACTCCTTCGCAAACTCTCAGGCCTGCTCGATGCCGAGTGCCTCGCGCGCCGCGCGGAGGATAGCGGATTTGTCGCCGGCGGCGATGCGCGCCTCGTCCACCAGCTTGCCGCCGATGCCGACGAAGGCGGCGCCGGCCGCCAGATAGGCCGGGGCATTGGCGGCATCGACGCCGCCGGTCGGGCAGAAGGCGACCTCCGGGAAGACGGCCCGCACCGCCTTCACATGCGCCGGGCCGCCGGCCGAGCTGGCGGGGAAGATCTTCACCACATCGGCGCCGGCGGCGAGGGCGGCGCGGATCTCGGTGGGGGTCATGGCGCCGGGCATGGCGCAGGCGCCGGCGGCGCGGGCCAGGGCGATCACCGCCGGGTCCACCCAGGGCGTGACCAGGAAGCGGGCCCCGGCGGCGAGGCAGGCCTCGGCCGCGGCCTCGTCCGGCACCGTGCCGGCGCCGACCAGCAGCCCGGGCTCGGCCGCGAATTCGCGGATCAGCGCCACCGCATCGGGGGTGGTGAGGGTGATCTCCAGTACCGTCATCCCGGCCTCCCGCAGCCAGGCGCAGGCGGTGGCGGCCAGTGCCGCGGTGGAGGTGCGGATGACCGGGACCACGCGGGCCCGGCGCAGCACCGGCAGCAGGGGGTGGCTCATGGGCTTTGCGCTCCGCTCCCGCGGCACAAGGTGGCCGCCGCCTATGGGGAGCGCGAATTGCGTCCGGCCGCAAGGGGCCGTCTAGGGCGTGGCGACCTCCAGCATGGCATCGGCGGTGGCCTCGAGCTGGCGGGCCTGGTCGCCGACCACCGACAGGGCCTCCTGCGTCTCAGCCAGCCCCTGCGAATAGGCCTGGAGCGAGCCGCCCAGCCCCTCCACCGCGCCGGAGAGCGCGCCCAGTTCCTGTCGCAGCCCGGCGATGGCCTGGGCCTGCTCGGCCAGGGCCGTCTCCAGGGCGCGCAACGCCCGGCGCAGCCGGTCCTCCGGCTTGGCCGGGAAGGCCAGGATGGCGGCGGGGGCAGGCGAGGAAGTGGAGGGGAGCATGGGGGACGCCTTCGTGCAATGTCTAATAAATAGTAAATCGTCTCTCCGTTTGATGTCCAGCGTTAATCCTTACTTCAGACCTCGCCCCCGGTTGCGGCCGCGACCGCCCCGGCGAGCAGGCAGAGCGCGGCGCCGAGGCTGAGCGCCCAGCGCAGCCGCAGATAGGCCGGCGGCACCAAGCCGCGCCGCGCCGCCAGGGTCTCGATCCCCGCCGTCGCCAGGATGGCCAGGGCCAGCATCGTCAGCCCCGGCACCGCCGGCAGCATCAGCGCTGCCCAGCCGACCAGGGACGGCACCACGCCGAGGCCGAAGCGCGGCGCGGCATAGGGCGCCTCCGCCGCCGGGGTATTGAGGGCGAGGCCCCAATGCACGCCGCCGAGGAAGCTGAGGATGACCATGCCATAGGTCGCCAGGGCGAAAAGCGCGATGCCGCGCCACTCGGCCGGCCCCACCCAGGCCAGGGCCGCGGTGAACAGGAAAGGCAGCAGTCCGGCGGCACCGAGCCAGCGGGCGGAAGGCGGCATGGGCGATATCCTTGAATGCTCGGCCGGGAAGATCGGCCGGGCCGGCGGCGGCGCAAGCCCCCACCGGCCCACCCCATCGGCCCAACCCCACCGGCCGGGCCCGCATCAGCCCCGGCGCAGCGCCAGTGCCGGCGTGGTGGCGGTGGCGGGACGCGCCGCCGCCCGCCTGGCCGGCCAGGCGGCGACCAGGCTGACGCCGACCGAGGCGAGATAGGGCACCGACTGCACCAGCAGCACCAGCGTCCAGAGCACCGCCTCGGCCGTCGCCGCCCGGTGGACCCAGGTGATCCCGGCCGCGGCCCCCCAGAGCAGCGCCGCCAGCGCCGCCTCCTGCCAGGCCATCCCGAGCCCGCGCAGCAGGGCCGGGGCACCCGCCAGCTTGGGCGTGCGGATGAAGGGCAGCCGCTTGGTGAAGAGGCCGAGGATGACCGCCTTGCCGATGGTGTGCGTCAGCGCCAGCCCGGCCAGCGCCGCGCCCAGCCGGTCCCGCCAGCCGCAGGGCACCCGGGCGGCATAGAGCGCCCAGATCTGCCCGAGCTTGAAGAGGAACAGCCCGAGGCTCGGCGCCATGAAGAGCAGGATGGGGAATTCGGTCCGCACCGGCGCCAGGATCAGCCCGGCCGACCAGACCAGGCCGAGCAGGACGAAGACCAGCCCCAGCGCATCGCCGAACCAGGGTGCCCAGCCGGTGGCGAAGTGCCAGCGCTGGCCGAGGGTCAGCTCCCGCCGGGCCGGGTTCACGATGGCGGGCCAATGCTGCTTCAGGATCTGCACCGCGCCATAGGCCCAGCGCAGCCGCTGCTTGCGCCAGGCGGCGAAGTCGTCCGGCATCACGCCGCGGCCCATGCTCTCGGGGCTGTAGACCGCCTCCCAGCCGTGCCGCATCAGCTTCAGGCCGAGCTCGCTGTCCTCGCAGATGCACCACTCCGCCCAGCCATTGGCCAGCCGCAGCGCCTCGCGCCGGATCAGGGTCATGGTGCCGTGCTGGACGATGGCGTTGCGCTGGGCGCGGGTGACCATGCCGGCCTGGAAGAAGCCGGCATATTCCCAGAACATCAGCCGCTTGAAGGCGCTGTCGGCACCGTCGCGGTAGTCCTGCGGGTTCTGGGTGAAGCCCACCTTCGGGTCGGCGAAATGCGGCACCATGCGGCGCAGCCAGTCCGGGCTGACCATGTAGTCGCTGTCGATGACGCCGATGACGGCGGCGTCCGGCGCGGTCTGGCCCAGGGCGAAGTTCAGCGCCCCGGCCTTGAAGCCGGACCAGCGGCCGAGGTGGAAGAAGCGGAAGCGGGCGCCGAGCCGGGCGCAATGCTGCGCCACCGGCTCCCACAGCGCCGGGTCCTGGGTGTTGTTGTCGATGACCAGCACCTCGAAGTCGGGGTAGTCGAGCCCGGCCAGCGCATCCAGCGTCTGGCGGACCATGTGCGGCGGCTCGTTGCAGATCGGCAGGTGGATGGAGACCTTGGGCAGCGGCGCATCGGCCGGCGGCGCCGGGCGCGGGCGCACCCGGCCCCAGACCGTCTCCGCCAGCTCGAAGCCATCGGCCAGCAGCACTGCCAGCAGCAGCAGCTGGCCGAGCACCAGCGCGGCCCAGACCAGCCCGGCCGACCAGGACAGGTAGGAGCCGGCCATGGTCAGGATCACCGCGGTGATGCCGGTCACGAAGGCCTGGGCGAGGCCGGCCAGCAGCAGCTTGCCCGGCAGGCGGATATCCGGGCGGCGGCTCAGCAGCGCCAGCACCGCGAGGAAGGAGAAGAGCGTCGCACCAGCCGCCCAGAAGGCCCAGCCCGGGGTCTCCCGCACCATGCCGGCCAGCGGCCACTTGGCCACCCGGTCGAGGTCGAACAAGCCCCAGTGGCCGGCGGCGCGGCCCTCGAAGCTGACCTTCCAGGGCTGGTCGAAGGCTTCCATCACGAAGTAGTCGAGGTGGCGCTTCTCGGCTTCCGCGAAGAAGCCGCGCAGGAAGGCCGCCTGGTTGACGCGGGAGGCGCGGGCCGCGCCGATGTCGCGCCCATCGGAGGGCCAGCCCACCTCGCCGACGACGATGCGCTTGCCCGGGAAGCGGGCGGCGACGGCGTCGTACTTCTCCAGGGTGAAGCGCAGCGCATCCGCGACCGGCAGGCCTTCCCAGTAGGGCAGCAGGTGGATGGTGATGACGTCGACGGCCTGGGCCAGCTCGGGATGGGCAAGCCAGACATGCCAGGGCTCGGCGGTCGAGATCGGCTGGCGGACGCCCATGGTGCGGAGCAGGCGGATCTGCGCCGCGAGCTTCGCCGGGGTCAGGTCGCCGCGCAGGATCGCCTCGTTGCCGACCATCAACATATCGACGTTGCGGGCGCGAGCGGCGGCGGCAAGGCGGCGCAGTTCGGCCGCATCCCGCGGCTTGCCGTCGAGCCAGGCGCCCAGGGTGACGCGGAGGTCGAGGCCCTGTTCCTGCGCCAGGGCGGGGATGCGGTCGAAGCCGCCATCCACCGTATAGGTGCGGATGCGGCGGGTGATGGGGGCGATGGTGCGGAGGTCCCCGGCGATCTGCGCGGCGCTGGGCCAATCCTCGGATTCGGCGCTCTGGCCGCGCTGGTAGGGGGCGAAGGCAAAGCCGGCGATCGGGCCGCGCCAGTCGGGCAGGGCCACCGGGCGGTTCCAGGCATACCAGGCGGCGCCATGCAGCGCCGCGACCAGGACCAGGGCGAGTAGGGTCGTCAGCCGGCCCTTGCGGAGTGGCGGCGGAGGTGGACCGTGGGGCGCGGCAGCGGCACGGGCGGCCATGGGCTGGGATGCTCCGGCTGGGTCCGGTGCCGGGGTGGCACCGGAAGCGATGCGGATAAAGCGCGGCGGGCAAGGCGCGATCCGGCCCCCCGCATGGCGCGATTGCGGCGGGGCGCCCTTGTCGCGGTGCTGTGATCCGCGCTGCTGGCCGCTACCGCCGCCGCCCGGCCCGACGTAGAACCCCGCCATGGCGATATTCTTCGAACTGGCGATCCTGCTGCTGCTGGTGGTGCTGAACGGGCTTTTCGCGATGAGCGAGCTGGCCATCGTCTCCGCCCGGCGCGGCCGGCTGATGGCGATGCAGAAGCGCGGCAGCCCGGGCGCGGAGGCGGCGCTGGCGCTGGCCGACGACCCGCAGCGCTTCCTGCCCACGGTGCAGATCGGCATCAGCCTGGTCGGCATCCTGGCCGGCGTCTTCGGCGGCGCCCGGCTGGCCGGGCCGATGGGGGAGGCGCTGGCGCTGATCCCCGGCTTCGCCCCCTTCGCCACCGAGGCCGCCTTCGTGCTTGTGGTGCTGCTGATCGCCTATGCCAACCTCATCCTGGGGGAGCTGGTGCCGAAGCAGCTGGCGCTGCGCGACCCGGAGCGGGTGGCGGTGGCGGTGGCGCGGCCGATGACGGCGCTGTCGCGGATCACCGGGCCGGTGGTCTGGGTGCTCAGCGGCTCCTCCAACCTCGTGTTGAAGTTATTCGGCGCCTATACCCCGGTCGAGCAATCGGTGACGGAGGAGGAGGTCAAGGCGGTGGTCGCCGAGGGGGCCGAGGCAGGCGCCCTGGAGCATGAGGAGCGCCACATGATCGAGCGCGTCCTGCGGCTGGCGGACAAGCCGGTGCGGGCGCTGATGACCCCGCGCAACGACGTCGCCTGGCTGGACCGCAATGCCTCGCCCGCCGACATGATCGCCGCGCTGAAGACGCAGAGCGTCGCCCGCTTCATCGTCGCCGACCGGCGGATCGACAACGTGGTGGGCGTGGTGGTGGCCAAGGACCTGCTGGACCAGGTGCTGGAGGGGGCGCCGCTGTCGCTGGCCAAGGTGCTGCGCCAGCCGCTGGTGCTGCCGGACAACCTGAATGCCCTGGATGCGCTGGACCGGATGCGGCACGACACCATCGGCATCGCCGTGGTGTTGGACGAATACGGTAGCTTCGAAGGGGTGGTGACCGCCTTCGACCTGCTGGAGGCGATCATCGGCGAGCTCGGCCCGGCCGAGGCGCCCGAGATGCCCGGCGTGGGCGGCGCCCTGGTGACGCGCGCCGACGGCAGTCTGCTGCTGGAGGGGATGATGCCGAGCGACGAGCTGCGCGCCCGGCTGGACCTGCCGCCGCTGCCCTACCAGGGCAGCTACCATACCGTCGCCGGGCTGATGCTGGCGCTGCTGCGCCGGGTCCCGCGCGAGGGCGACCGGATCGTCTGGGCCGGCTGGCGCTTCGAGATCGTCGACATGGATGGCCGGCGGGTGGACAAGGTGCTGGCGAGCCGGGAGGAAGCCGCCGGCGCCAATTGACGACGGCGGCGCCTTCGCGCGACGCCCCGCCCTCCATCAGCCGCGAGGAACCCGCATGGCCTGCATCGTCGTCACCACCCCGACCAGCGGGACGGCCTCCATGCAGCGGATCATCCGCAAGATCGCCACCCGCTCCCATGGCTTCCTCCAGGTGCCGAGCCCGGCGACCGACCGGCCGGATGGGGAAGGGACCTATCTCGATCCGGATGCCGAGATGATCTACTGGTTCCAGGGCAACCGGTTCTGGAACCCGGCGCTCGACCTTTCGCGCTTCAAGCTGATCGTCCATATGCGGGACCCGCGCGACCTGGTCTGCAACCAGTACTGGTGGGCGCTGCAGCATCCGAATACCACCGATCCGCCGGAGGTCGCCGCCGCCATCCGCCGGCAGGTCGAGGCCGACGGCATCCACAAATTCGCCATCGCCCGGGACAACCGCGGGGCCTATGCGATGCACCGGGACGTCTCCGCCGGGCCGCATGGCGACCGGGCCACCTATACCTCCTATGCCCAGCTCTGCTGCGCCTTCGACCTGCTGATGCACCGGGTCTGCGCGCTGTTCGGCCGCGACCCGGCCGAGGTCGCGCCCGGCCTGCGCTTCGAGCGGCCGGAGGCGCTGACCGCCAATCCGAATTGGGTGAAGGTCGGCGGCACCTGGCAGGGGGCGGATGTGACACCGGGCCGCTTCCGCAAGGAACTGCGCAAGACGGTGATCGCCGAGCTCAATATCCGCTACGAAGCGGAACTCGCCCTGATGCGGCAGCGGGACGCCGATTTCCTGGCCTATCACTACGGGCCGTGAGGCCCGTGGCGGGCCCTATCGCGGGGCGCTGCGGGCGATCGGCGCGATGAACTGCGCTTCCGTGTCCCAGGGAAACAGGATCCAGGTATCCTGGCTGACCTCGGTGATGAAGCTGTCCACCAGCGGCCGGCCGGCCGGCTTGGCATAGACGGTGGCCAGATGCGCCCCCGGCAGCAGGGCACGGACGACCTTGGCGGTGGTGCCGGTATCGACCAGGTCGTCGATCACCAGCCAGCCGGTGCCGTCCCCGGCCGCGGCCGGGGATTTCACCACCTGGGGCTGGCCGCGCGCCTCCTCCTCGTAGGTCACGATCGAGACGGTCTCGACCAGCCGGCATTCCAGCTCCCGCGCGATGATCGCGGCCGGGATCAGCCCGCCCCGGGTGATGGCGACGATGCCGGCGAAGGGGCCATGGCCCATCAGCCGCCAAGCCAGCGCCTTGCTGTCGCGGTGGAGCTGGTCCCAGGAGACGGTGAAGTACTTCTCGGCCACGGTCAGAACATCCGTCCGCCGAGCGGCACCGCGAGATCCGGCCGCAGCAGCACCACCGCGCCGTTCTCGTCCGGCACGCCGAGGACCAGCACCTCGCTCATGTAGGGGCCGATCTGGCGGGGCGGGAAATTCACCACGGCCAGCACCTGCCTGCCGATCAGCCGGTCCGGGGCATAGTGCACCGTGATCTGGGCGGCGGATTTCTTGACCCCGATGCTGCCGCCGAAATCCACCCAGAGCTTGATGGAGGGCTTGCGCGCCTCAGGGAAGGGCTGCGCATCGGTGATGGTGCCGACGCGGATATCCACCTTCTCGAAATCCGGGTAGCCGATCTGATCAACCATGCCCCCGGAATACTCCCGCGCACCGGCCCGGAGCAAGATAGGGTGGAGCAGGATCGGGTGGGGGCAAGGCGGGTTGCCGAGGGGGCGATCCCATGCAAGAGGGACGATCCTTGCCGACCTGCGGCTGGCAGCCGATCCAACGGCCCCACGAGATGGCCAAAAGAGGGAAACTCCCGATGAAGCGCGATTTCCACGCCCCCGGCCGCAGCGCCGTCTATGGCACCCGCGGGATGGCCGCGACCTCCATGCCGATCGCCACCTTCACCGCGTTGGAGGTGCTGCAGAAGGGCGGCAATGCGCTTGATGCCGCCATCGCCGCCGTCGCCGTGCTGGGCGTGGTGGAGCCGCAGAGCACCGGCATCGGCGGCGACTGCTTCTGCCTCTATGCCCCGGCCGGCACCGGCAAGGTCATCGCGCTCAACGGCTCCGGCCGGGCGCCGGCGGCCTCCACGCCCGAGGCGCTGCGGGCGCGCCAAGTGAGCAGCCTGGTCAATACCTCGGCCCATGTGGTGACCATCCCGACCGCCGTGTCCGGCTGGGAGCTGCTGAACAAGACCTATGGCCGCACCGAGCTGGGCGAGCTGCTGCGCCCGGCGATCCGCTGCGCCGAGGAAGGCTGGCCGGTGCATGCCCGCGTCGCCTCGGACTGGGCCGCGGCCGCCGGCAAGCTGCGTGGCAACGAGGCCTCGGCCCGCCGCTTCCTGGTGGATGGCCAGGCGCCGGCCATCGGCCACCGCTTCACCCAGCCGGAACTCGGCAAGACCCTCCGCGCCATCGCCAGCCATGGCGCCCGGGCCTTCTACGAGGGCGAGATCGCGGCCGACATGGTGGCGACGCTCCGCGCCCTCGGCGGCCTGCATACCGAGGAGGATTTCGCCAATGGCCTCCGCAACGCCGATTTCGTCGAGCCGATCAAGACCGCCTGGCGCGGCATGGAGGTCTTCCAGTGCCCGCCGAACGGCTCGGGCCTGCATGTGCTCCAGCTGCTCGGCATCCTGGGCGGCTTCGACACGCCGGAGCAGGGGCCGCTGAGTGCCGAGCGCCTGCATCGCCACATCGAGGCGGCGCGGCTGGTCTATCGCGACCGCGACGCCTTCCTCGCCGATCCCTCCCAGGTGGATGTCCCGGTCGAGGCGCTCTGCGACCCGGCCTACCTAGCCCGGCTGCGCGGGCTGATCAGCGACGACCGCGCGATGAAAATCCTGCCGCCGGCCGGGCCCAGCGACCTGGCGAAGCACAAGGACACCGTCTACCTCTGCGTGGTGGATGAGGAGGGCAATGCCTGCTCCTTCATCAACTCCCTGTTCGAGAGCTTCGGCAGCGGCATCCTGGCGGAGAAGTCGGGCGTCATGCTGCACAACCGCGGCTACGGCTTCCGCCTGCAGGAAGGCCATCCGAACTGCATCGCGCCGAACAAGCGGCCGATGCACACCATCATCCCGGGGATGGTGATGAAGGATGGCGAAGCCATCATGCCCTATGGCGTCATGGGCGGGCATTTCCAGCCGATGGGCCAGACCCTGTTCCTGACCAACCACTTCGAGTTCGGCCTGGACGTGCAGGAGGCGATCGATTGCCCGCGCCTCTTCCCCTCGCCCTCCAGCGGCGCCATCGAGCTGGAGCGCGGCATCCCCGCCAGCGTGGTCGACCGGCTGAGCCGCATGGGCCACGAGGTGTCGCTGATGGACAAGCCGCATGGCGGCGGCCAGGCGATCTTCATCGACCGCAAGGCCGGCACCCTGGTCGGCGGCAGCGACCCGCGCAAGGACGGCCTGGCCCTGGGCTTCTGACGCCATGCGGGCGCTGCGGGCGGATATCGCCACCCTTGATGTCGATGCGGTGGTGACGGCGGCGAATGAGGCACTGAGCGGCGGCAGCGGGGTGGATGGCGCCGTCCATCGCGCCGCCGGCCCCGAGCTGCTGGCCGCCTGCCGGGCGCTCGGCGGCTGCCCGACCGGAGAAGCGCGGATCACCCCGGGCTTCGGCCTCAAGGCCCGGCACGTCATCCATGCGGTCGGCCCGGTCTGGCGCGGCGGCACCGAGGGCGAGCCGGGGCTGCTGGCCGGTGCCTACCGCGCCAGCCTGGCGCTACTGCGCGCGGCGGGCGGCAGCTCCATCGCCTTTCCCGCCATCTCCACCGGGACCTACGGCTATCCGCCGCAGCAGGCGGTGCGGATCGCCGTGGTGACGATGCGGGAGGAATTCCTGGCCCATGGCCCGCTCGACGTGATCTTCGCCTGCTTCGACGATGCCACCCTTGCGCTCTACGAGAAGGAACTCGAGCCGTGACCGAACCCTGCGAGCTCACCGCCCTCGAGGCACGCCGGCTGATCGGGCGTCGCGCGCTCTCGCCGGTGGAATTGCTGGAAAGCTGCCTCGGCCGCATCGCCGCGGTGAACCCGGCGGTGAATGCCATGGTCGCGCTGGATGAATCCGGTGCCCGGGCGGCGGCGAAGCAGGCCGAGGCGGCGGTGATGCGCGGCGAGCCGCTGGGCGCCCTGCATGGGCTGCCGGTCGGCATCAAGGACCTGGAGGAAACCAAGGGCCTCCGCACCACCTATGGCAGCCCGATTTTTTCGGAGTTCGTCCCCGAGGCGGATTGCGGCATGGTCGCCCGGGTGCGGGCCGCTGGCGGGATCATCGTGGGCAAGACCAATACGCCGGAATTCGGCCTGGGCGCCAATACCCGCAACCGGGTCTATGGCGCGACCGGCAATGCCTTCGACAATACGAAATCCGCCGCCGGCTCCTCCGGCGGCTCGGCGGTGGCGCTGGCGACCGACATGGTGCCGCTCTGCTCCGGCTCCGATACCGGCGGCTCGCTGCGCAACCCGGCCGCCTTCAACGGCATCGTCGGCTACCGGCCGAGCGCCGGGCTGGTCTGTTCCGAGAAGCGGTCGCATGGCTGGTCGCCGCTGCCGGTGCTCGGCCCCATGGCGCGCAACGTGGCGGATGCCTGCCTGCTGCTCTCGGCCATGGCCTCCGACGATACCCGCGACCCGCTGGCCTATACGCTGCACGCCCGGCCGGTGCGGGGGGAGGCGGCGCTGTTCTCGCCGCCGCGCAGCCTCGACCTCGGCTCGCTGAAGCTGGCTTTCTCCGAGGATCTCGGCCAGGCGCCGACCGAGCGGGTGGTGCGCGAGGCCTTCCAGGCGCGGGTCGCCGCCATCGCTCCGATGTTCGCCCGCACCGAGGCCGCCCATCCGGATTGCTCCGGCGGCGACGAGGCCTTCGAGGTGCTGCGCGCCGGCATGATGCTGAGCGCCCATGCAGAGAAGGTGCGGACCCGGCCGCAGGATTGCGGGCCGAACATCATCGCCAATGTCGAGGAGGGGCTGCGCTACAGCCTGGCCGACGGCGCCCGGGCCAATGTGCTGCAGACGAAGATCTACCGCGACTTCCAGCGCTTCTTCGCCGAGCACGACGTGCTGATCACCCCGGCCATCACCATCAGCCCGCGCAACTGGCGGGAGCTGTATCCGAAGGAGATCGACGGCCAGACCACCCGGACCTACTTCCACTGGCTGGCGCTGGCCTATTACGTGACCCTGACCGGCCATCCGGCGATCAGCCTGCCGCTCGGCACCGATGCTCATGGCATGCCCTTCGGCCTGCAGATCGTCGGGCCGCGCGGCGGGGATGCCTTCGTGCTCGGCGTGGCGGCGGCGATCGAGGCGGCCTTCGCCGGCGATGCGACCCTCGGCCGACCGGTGCCGGACCAGGCGAAGCTGCGTGCCATGGCGCCGATCGGCGGCATGGCGGAATTCCGCAGCTTCGACTGAAGGAGGCTACCAACCGCCCCGGTAGGGGCGGCCATAGCCGCCGCCGTAACCTCCGCCGTAGCCGCCCCCGCCGTAGCCGCTGCGGTAGTCCGGTTGGCGATAGCCGCCACCCCGATAGGGCCGCGGCTTGTCGCTGAGCGCGCCGGCCGCCAGGGCCACCGCGGCGCCGACACCGACGCCGAGCAGGGCGGTGCGGCCGTAATCGACCCGGCCGTAATTATCCGTGCAGCCGGCCGCCAGCAGCAGGGCCGAGGCGGCGATGAGGGGCAGGGCGCGCATGCGTCTTCTCCGGCGTTCGAGCCTGACTATGGCCGGCGGATGCGGCGAAGGCAGGGCAGGATTGTTGCCGATCAGGGGCGCGCGGCGGAGAAGGCGTTGAAGGTCTGCAGCGTATAGGTGTCCTTCACCCCCGGCACCGTCTGCAGGGTCTCGACCACGAAGAGGCCGATGTCCTGGTCCGGCTCCAGGTAGAATTTGCCCATCAGGTCGTATTGGCCGGAGATGGAATGCATTTCGGAGAGTTCGGGGATGGTATCCGCCATCTCCCGGGCGACGCGATAGGCATGGCCCATCTCGCATTTGATCTGCACGAAAATGGCGCGCATCGGGGCCTCCTGGTTCGTCGGGCCAGTATAGCGGGATTCAGGGCTCGGCCCGAGTCCGCGGCGCTTCGCCCGGCGCGGGTGCCAGCCCATAGGGGCGGACCAGCGCCCAGACATGGGCGGGGACCATGGATTTCATCCGCCGCGGGGCCTCCCGCCGCAGGTGCAGCACGGTTTCCACCGCCTTCATCTCCAGCCGGGCGCGGGCGAATTCCAGGCCGCGCGGGCCGATCCGCGGCATCAGCCAGCCGACCAGCGGGCGCAGCCAGCCCGGCATCCGCCGCAGCGGCAGGCCACCGGCGGCGCGCTCCACATTGGCCAGGAAGCCGCGCACCGGGCCCGCGCGGCGGCCGGCGCTGCCGGGCGCGGCGGTCCGCAGCTCATCGCCGAGCAGGGCGACCAGCTCCTCCCCACGGGCGTTGCGGACCAGCAGCCATTGCTCGCCCTGGCCGGCCATGTAGCCCACGGTCACGTCGGCCAGCACGTTGGTGTAGTCGACGCAGGTGCGGCAGGTCAGCGGGAAGAAGTCCGGCGGAAGTTTGGAGATGGGCAGCTGCAGGAAGGGGATGGTCTTCACCCGCCCATCGGTGAAGCGCAGCTCCACATGGTAGTCGGCGCGGAATTCGAGGTAGGTGATGGTCGCCGGGTCCTCGGCCAGCAGCGCCAGGAATTCATGGAAGCGCGCGGTGGTGGTGTTGTCCGAACAGGGCGTGCCGATGACGTAGAGCCGCTCGAAGCCCAGCTCCGCCTCCAGCGCCCGCAGCGCATAGACCTGGCAGGGGATGCCGATGACCGCGAGGCGCCGGTGGCCGGCGGCGCGGGCCGGCTCAAGCAAAGCCAGCAGCGGGGCATAGCCCATGCGCATGCCGCGGCATTCCACCATGCCCGCGGGCTTCGTCACCAGCACCGGGACGGGGCGCCAGCGGTCCTCGGGATCGGCCGCCATGGTCAGCACGGCATCCACCGCCCCGGTCTCCAGCAGCCGCTCGGCCAGGCGGGTGGTGATGCCGGTCCATTGCGCGCCCGGGCGCGGGGCGGCGAGGGAGGCGCGCAGCATCCGGCGGAAGGGGCCGAAGAAGACCTCGTCCGGCCGGGCGGGGTCGCGGGCGCGGCCATGCACCTGGGCCTCCAGCCGTGGGTAGTCCGGCTGGATGAACTGGCAGGCGCGGCCGCAGGCCTTGGGGTCGGCACTGCGGGAGATGCCGCAGTCGGTGCAGAGGCTGCGGGGGGCGGCGGCGCCGATGGCCGGCGCCCAGGCCGCCGGGCCTGGGCTCACAGGTGCTTGCCGCCATCCACCAGGATGATGCTGCCGGTGGTCAACCGCAGATGGGTGATCGCCGCCATGATGGTCAGCGCCACGTCGTCGGCCTCCGTCACCGTCCGCAGCGGCGAGGCGCCGGCGGCCTTCTCCACCGCCGCGCGGCTGCGGCCGGGGACGAAATCCGTGGCCACGGCGGAGGGCGAGACGGAGAGCACCCGGATCTCCGGCCCCAGCACCCGGGCGAGCGACATCCCCATGGTGTCCAGCGCCGCCTTGGAGGCGCCGTAGATGATGCTGCTGCCGGTGCCGGTGATGGCGGCCAGCGAGGAGATGTTGATGATGACGCTGTCGCCCGCCCGCTTCAGCAGCGGGGCGAAGGCGCGGATGGTGGCGAAGGGGCCGCGGACGTTGGTGATCAGCACGCGGTCGATGAGGTCGTCGTCCAGCGCCTCGAGATCGGCATGCGGCACGGCGCGGGTGGTCGCGGCGGAGTTGACCAGCACGTCGCAGCGGCCGAGCTTCGCCTCCACCGTCGCGGCGGCGTCGCGCAGCGCGGCGCTATCGTCCATCGGCATGCGCAGCGCGAGATGACCGCTGCCGGGCAGTTCGGCGACGAGTGCGGCGGCCCGTTCGGCGCCGGTGTTGTAGCCGATGGCCACCGTCGCCCCGGCGGCGGCCAGCCGGCGCGCGGTGGCGGCGCCGATGCCGTTGCTGCCGCCGGCGATGACCGCGACCTTCCCGGCCAGGGCATATTCGCCGAGATTGCCTGCCTTGACGTCGCTCATGGAACTATCCCCCCGCGTTCCGGGCCATGCTAGCCCGCGATCGCGCCGGGGCGAAACCGCCCCGGAGACAGACTATGCCGAGGCTTCGGCGTGGCGGCGCAGGGTCCGGCGGGGCCGGTCAGTCCTCCAGCGCATAGGGCAGGGCGGGCATGCCCTGGCCGCCGTGCCGGCGCAGCTCGGCGATGCCGATGCCGGCGGCGACGGCCGCCAGCAGGCCCAGGGACAGCAGCGGGCCGACCGGCATGGCGAAGGCGACCGCGAAGGCGGCGAGGAGGGTGAGCGCGCGGGGCGTCCAGGCGAGAGGCCCGCGATCCGCGTCGGAAGCCAGGGTCTGCGCATTGATCGACATGATGTCCGTCGCTTCCAGTCAATGTTGCACTGCAGCATGATGCTGCGCTGCAGCATAAAGCCAGTGCAATATTTGCGGGCCGGGCTCGTTTGCCATGCGCAATCTGCATGCAACGAGGTTAACCGAGGGTTGCCGTCAGTCGCCGAATCCCGGCTCTGCCGATCGCGGCACACGAGAAGCGGCGGCGGGAACGGTCTGCCGCCGTGTTGCGTTTGGTCGGCGAATGATCCCCCCTGCCTCCGCCCGGGCCAGTGCGCCCAGCGCCATCATCGCTATCCCGGCGCATGATGAAGCCCTTCGCCTGCCCGCCTGCCTGCTGGCTTTGGCAGCGCAGCGGTCCCCAGGCCATGTGCTGCCGCCGGACCTAGCGGAGACCCTGGTTCTGGTCCTGGCCAACAACTGCACCGATGCGACCGTCGCCGTCGCCAGTGCGATGGCGCCGGCCTTGCCCTTCCGGTTGCTGGTGCAGGATTGCCACCTGCCGCCGTCGCTCGCCCATGCCGGCGGTGCCCGCCGTACGGCGATGGAGGCCGCCGCCGCCTTGGCCGGACCGGAGACCGCCCTGCTCTGCACCGATGCGGATGCCCGGCCCGAGCCGGGCTGGCTCGCCGCCAACCTCGATGCCCTGGCCGCCGGGGCGGATGCGGTGGCCGGCACCATCCGGCTGGACCCGGTCGAATCGGCGCTGCTCCCCGCGGCGCTGCGCCGGAGGGAGGCGCTGGAGGCGCGCTATGCCGCCCGGCTGGAGGCCCTGGCCGCCTGCCTCGATCCCCTGGCGCATGACCCCTGGCCGCGCCACGGCACCCATTCCGGCGCCTCCATCGCCCTGCGCCTCAGCGCCTATCGGGCCATCGGCGGCGTGCCGCTGGTCGCGGCGGGGGAGGACCGGGCGGTCTTCGCCGCCCTGGCGCGGCAGGATGCCCGCATCCGCCACTGCCCTGCCGCACGGGTCGTCGTCTCCTGCCGGCTCGACGGCCGCGCCGCGGGCGGCATGGCCGAGACCCTGCGCCGCCGCCTGGCCGATCCGCTGCAGCCGCTGGATGCGCGGCTGGAGGCGGCGGTGCCGGCGCTGATCCGCCATCGCTGCCGGCGGGTGCTGCGGCGCCTCTGGTCCGGCGAGGCGCCGATCCGCGACGCCCGTTGGCTGGCGGTGGCGCTCGGCATCGCCCCGGGCGCGCTGCGGGGGGTGCTGCGGGCACCGAGCTTCGGCCTGGCCTGGGAAGCGCTGGAAGCGGTGGCCCCCTTGCTGCGACGCGAACCGCTGGCGCCCTCCGCCCTGCCGGTCGAGATCGCCCGGGCGGAGGCGCTGCTGCGGCTCTACCGCCCGTCCCTTACCCCGCCGCCCGCTGCCGGAGCACGTCGAGCCGATAGGCAGCCGCCCGCTCCTGCCGGGTGACGGCGAGGAAATCGGCGGCGCCGTCGATCACCAGCCCGGCCGCGGTGTCGCCGCTCAGCGGATAGTCCGTCTCGCCGGTCCAGTGCACCAGGACGACGTCGCCCGCCGGGGCCAGCGCCTGCCGCAGCCGCGCGACCAGCGCCGCCACATCGGCCGCATCCAGGTAGTAGACGACCTCCGAGAGCAGGATGAGGTCGAACTGCCCCTCCGGCCATTCGCCCGGCACCGCCATGCGGTGGAACTCGACCCCCGCCAACCCGTCGCAGCGGTCGCGCGCCGCGGCCAGCGCCGTCTCCGCCACGTCCAGCGCCACCACCGCATCGCCGCGGCCGGCCAGCATCCGGGTCAGCACGCCGATGGAGCAGCCGATCTCCAGCACCCGGGCATAGTGCGGGCGCGGCAGGGCGGCGAGGGTGGCGGCGTATTTCTCGCGCTCGTAGTCGCTGCTGGCGAAGGCCCAGGGGTCGGGCGTGGCGGCATAGAGGGCATCGAAATAGGTGGCCGGCAGGGTCATGGGGTGCAGTCCAGCAGCAGTTCGAAGGGACGGTCGGCCAGGGCCAGCAATTCCGGCGGCAGGGTGAAGCCGCCCGGCAGCTGCCCCATCTGGGAGGCATGGGCGGCGATGGCGGCCCGCTTGGCCGGCAGCCAATGCGCCATGCCGAAGCGATGGCCGCGTGGCGGTGCGTCCAGCCGGGGCTCCGGCGGCAGGGGAAAGCCGGCGACCGGCCAGGCATGCGCCAGGCCCCAGACGGGATAGGCCAGCAGCCTCGCCCCACTGGCCCGGGCCAGCGCCGCGCCGATGGCGAAGCTCGCGGCATGGTCGCAATGCGGGTCGTGCTGCCAGGTCACCAGGATGGTCTCGGGCCGCCCAGCCGCCAGCAGCGTGGCGACGGCGCGGTCGAAGGCGGGCCCTGCCAGGGGCACGGCCTGGTCCGGCAGACCCATGAAGCCCAGCGCCGCCGCCGGCAGGCCGAGCGCCGCGACGGCCGCCCGCGTCTCCGCCTCGCGCAGCCGCCGCAGGATGTCGCGCGGCAGGCGGGGATGCGACCCGCCGCCATCGCTGACCACCTGGATGCGCAGCGGCAGCCCGGCATCGGCCGCGGCGGCGATCAGGCCGCCGCAACCGAGCGATTCGTCATCCGGATGCGGGGCCAGCAGCAAGGCGGGGCCATCGCCCAGCACCACGCGCGGGTCCTCGGTTTCCGGCAGCGCTTCCGCCGCCCGCAGCCAGTCGCCGGCCAGCATCATGGCCAAAGGTCGCCGAAGGCGCCCGGCGCCGCCAGCACCGCCGCCGCCGCCGTCACCAGGGCACGGTCCGGCCCCGGCTGGCGCAGATAGGTCGCCAGGTCGCGGCCGATCCGCTCGGCCGGGCTGGGCCGCATGAACGCCGCGAGGCCGATCGAGCGCTGCACCAGGGTGAGCGTCTCGAGCGCCGCCCGTTCCACCGCCAGCCGGGCCAGGTTGACGAAGGCGACGCTGTCCTCCGCCCCGCCCTCGGCCCGCATCGCTGCCGCTTCGACCCAGAGCCGCGCGGTGGCGGCGGCGGTCGCCACCTCGCCGAGCCGTGCCGCCTGGTGCGGGTCCTCGCCCCGGCCGGTGCGGCGCAGGTGGTCGCGCAGCGCCTCGGCCAGCGCCTCGATCCCGCCGGTCTGCACCGCGGCGAAGCGCCAGGCGCCGGCGGAGAAGTCGGGCTGGGATTCATAGACGCCGGGCGGGCCGATCAGCGCCGCGGCGGGCAGGTCGAGGCCGGTGAAGTCGACCGCGCCGGTCGCCGAGGCGCGCATGCCCTGCGCCGTCCAGCGGGCAAGATCGGACCGCTCCCCGGGCGGCAGCGGCACCAGCACCATCTGCGGCGGATCCTCCGGACGGGCGCGGGCGGTGACCAGGGCGCGATCCACCCAGCCGGCGCCGGAGCAGAGGATCTTGCGGCCCTGCAGCCGGTGGCCATCGCGGCGCGGCTCCAGGCCCAGGGTTTCGCCGGGGACATCGGTATTCCAGACCCCGAACAGCGCGCCGTCCCGCGCATCGGCGGCGGCGGCGGCGCGTTGCGCGGCGTCGCCATGGCGCAGCACCAGCCGCAGCGCATTCAAATGGCCTTCGTAGATCCGTCCCAGCGGCAGGCTGGCGCGGCCGACCAGTCGCAGCGCCTCGGCCAGCGCCGCCGGGTCGGTGCCGAGGCCGGCGCCGCCGAGGTCCAGGGGCAGGGGCGCCGCCAGCAGCCCCGCGTCGCGCAGGGCCGCGACATCCTCCGCCGGGAAGGCGCCATCGACATCGAGCGAGGGGGCGCGGGCGGCGATGGCCGGCAGGATGCGGCGGAGGTCGGTCAGGCTGGACAGGGCGGCGGGGTTGGGCTGCGCGGGGGGGCTGGCCTGGGGCATGAAGGGTTCCGGCGTTTCGCCACTGGAACACCCGCCGGCACCCCGGGTTGCCGCTACCCCGCGGTGATGCCGCGGCTCTTGATAACCGCGGCCAGCGCCGCCGTCTCCCGCGCGATATTGGCGGTGAAGATCTCCGGGCTGGTCACGTCCGGCGCCATGTCCGGGGTCATGCGGGACCGCACCGCCTCGCTGGTGATGGCGGCGCCGAAGGCGGCGTGCAGGCGGTCGACGATCGGCCGGGGGGTCCCCGCCGGCACCGCCAGCCCGTGGCAATAGAGGAAGGTCATGCCCGGCAGACCCAGCTCGGCGAAGGTCGGCACCTCCGGCAGGGCGGCGATCCGCTGCGCCGAGCTGATGGCGAGGATGCGGATGCCGCCGGCCCTGTGCTGCTCCAGCGCTGGCATCAGGCTGCCCATGAAGCCGGGGATGGCGCCGCCCAGCATGTCCTGCACCACCGTCGCCTCGGTCCGGTAGACCGCATTCTCGAAGCGGCCGCCGGTCTCGCCGGCCAGAATCTCCATCAGGATATGCCCGGGCCCGCCGCGGCCGACGGTGCCATAGGCGACCGGCCTGTCCTTCGAGAGCCCGACCAGCCCCGCCACGTCCCGCGCCGGGACATCCCGGGCCACTGCCAGCACCTGCGCGGCGCGGAAGATGGCCGTCAGCAGCTGGAAGTCCTCGACCCGGTAGTTCAGCGGCTGGCCCAAGGCCGGGCCGGTGACGAGGGAGCCATAGGCCATGTAGCCCAAGGTGTAGCCATCCCTGGGCGCATGGGCGACGAACTCGGTGGCGATGACGCCATTGGAGCCTGGGCGGGGGTCGATCACCACGGTCTGCCCCAGCAGCGGCCGGGCCTGCTCCGCGATGATCCGAGCCAATGTGTCGGAGACGCCGCCGGGGCCGAAGGGCAGCACGAGGCGCAGCGACCGGTTGGGGAAACCCTCCTGTGCCCGGCCCAGGCGGGGGGCGGCCAGGCCCGCGATGAGCGCGCTGCGCCGTGTCATCCGGTATCGCATGGCGGATTGGCCTCTCCTGTTGATTTTGCCCGATCGAACCGGTTGCCGGGCGGCAGGGTCAAGCGGAATCGCCGGCGCGGTTGACCCCCGGCGGCCAACCGCGCAGCATCCCGGCAAGCCCGGCCGAGCCCGGGCAGGAGGAAACGGGATGCTGACCAGCCCCCCCGGCGGCCCGATCGATGTGGATCTGCACCCGGCCCTGCCCGGCTGCATGGCCTTGCTGCCCTATCTCGATCCGCATTGGCGGGAGGTGATCACCGGCCGCGGCCTGGATGACCTCGACCTCGCGCTCTATCCGCGCGGCGCCCCGCTGACGGCGCGGGCGGATTGGCGGCCGGAGACGGGCCATCCCGGCGGCACGGTGGCGGCGATGCGGCGCGAGGCGCTGGACCCCTTCGGCACCGCCATCGCCATCTGCAACCCCTTGTTCGGGGCGCCGGCGCTGCACAACGCGGACCTCGCCGCCGCGCTCTGCCGGGCGGCGAACGACTGGATGGTCGCCAATTGGCTGAACCAGGATCCACGGCTGCGCGCCGGCATCCTGGTGCCGGTCGAGAATCCCGCGCTGGCGGTGGAGGAGATCGAGCGCCGCGCGCCCGACCGCCGCTTCGTCCAGGTGCTGCTCTTCGGCGCGGCCGAGACCTTGCTGGGCCGGCGGGTGAACTGGCCGATCCTGGCGGCGGCGGAACGGCATGGGCTGCCCATCGCGCTGCATGCCGGCAGCGCGACCCGGCATGCGCCGACGGCCAATGGCTGGCCCACCTTTCTCATCGAGGATCACGTCACCTTCGCCCAGACCTTCCAGAGCCAGCTGCTGAGCCTGATCGGCGAGGGGGCCTTCACCAAGTACCCCGCGCTGAAGGTGGTGCTGCTGGAAAGCGGCTTCGGCTGGGTGCCCAACTTCCTCTGGCGCGGCGTGAAGATGTGGCGCGCCATGCGGAAGGAGATCCCCTGGGTCGATCGCTCCCCGGCGCAGATCTTCCGCGAGAACGTGCGGATCTCGATCCAGCCCGGCGATGCGCCGGAGGACCCGGCCGGGATGGAGGCGCTGCTCGAGATGATCGGCTGCGACGAGCTGCTGCTATTCGCCACCGACTACCCGCATGCCCGCTTCGAGGGCACGGATGCCCTGCCGCCCGCCCTGCCGGCACGGCTGCACCAGCGCGTGCTGCGGGACAATGCCTTGGCTCTCTATCCGCGTTTGAGGGAGACCGTCCAATGAGCGCCTCCACGCTGCCGCGCCCCGAGGTCCGGGCGACGTCGCGGCTGAAGCTGATCGATTGCGACATCCATCCGGCGCCGCGCGACACCGCGGTGCTGGACCGCTACCTGCCGGAGCGCTGGCGCCAGCATCGGCGCGAATACGGGCTGCGGCTGCGCCAGCCCTTCACCAATACCTATCCCTATCCCAAGGCGACGCCGGCGCTGTCCCGCTTCGACAGCTGGCCGCCGGATGGCGGGCCGCCGGGCTCGGACCTCGCCTTCGTGCAGCAGCAGCATCTCGATCCGCTCGACATCGAATACGGCATGCTGCAGCCGCTGGCCGCCCGCGGGATGGATGAGCGCAATCCGGGCTATGCCGCCGCGGTCAGCACCGCGGTGAACGAATGGATGCGCGAGGACTGGACCGCGAAGGAGCCGCGGCTGAAGGCAACCATCGCCATTCCCGGCGAGGATGCGGCGGCTTCGGTCAAGGAAATTGAACGCTGGGCCGGGCAGGGGGACTTCGTCCAGCTCGCCATGGTGACGCGGGCGCTGGAGCCTCTCGGCCGCCAACGCTACTGGCCGATCTACGAGGCGGCGGAGCACTACGGCCTGCCGCTCGGCCTGCACAGCCTCGGCACCAGCGGCCATAGCGTCACCGGCGGCGGCTGGCCGAGCTTCTACTTCGAGGAGCACCAGGCGGTCGGGATGAGCATGGCCGCGCTCTGCGCCAGCTTCATCCTGGAGGGCGTCTTCGAGCGCTTCCCCAGGCTGAAGGTGGTGATCATCGAGGGCGGCTTCGGCTGGGTCCCGGCACTGGGCTGGCGGATGGACGGGATGTGGAAATCCCTGAAATCCGAGGTGCCGCACCTTCGCCGCAAGCCTTCCGAATACCTGAAGTCCAACATCTGGTTCACGACCCAGCCGGTGGAGGAGCCGGAGAAGCCCGAGCATCTGCGCCAGCTCATCGACTGGATCGGCTGGGACCGGTTGCTTTTCGCCACCGACTATCCGCACTGGGACAGCGACGACCCGCGCTATGCCTTCAAATTCCAGATGAGCGAGGCCGAGCGGCGCATGATCTTTGCCGAGAATGCCCGGGCGGTGTACGGCTTGGCATGACTTCGAAGGAGTAGGCGGCGCATGCCCGGACCACTCGCGGGCATCCGCGTTCTCGACCTGACCACGGTGCTGGTCGGCCCCTACTGCACCCAGATCCTTGCCGAGATGGGCGCCGAGGTGACCAAGGTGGAGGCACCCGAGGGCGACGTCGTCCGCCTCATCGGTCCCGGCCGCAATCCCGGCATGGGCTGCATGTACCTCACCATCAATCGCGGCAAGCGCAGCATCGTGCTGGACCTGAAGCGGCCCGAGGCGCGCGCGGTGCTGCTGCGGCTGGCCGAGACGGCGGATGTGCTGGTGACGAATATCCGGCCGCAGGCGATGGCCCGGCTGGGCCTGGGATACGAGGATCTGCGCGCGGTCAATCCGCGCATCGTCTATGCCGCGGTGCTCGGCTATGCCCAGGCCGGCCCCTACGCGCCACGCCCGGCCTATGACGACCTGATGCAGGGCGGCGCGCTGGTCGCCTCGCTCAATGCGCGGGTCGGCAACGGGGAGCCGCGCTACGTGCCGCTGGCGATGGTGGACCGCATCACCGGCCTCGCCGCGGTCGGCGCCATCAATGCCGCGCTGGTCCACCGGGAACGCATGGGGGAAGGCCAGCGGGTCGAGATCCCGATGTTCGAGACCATGCTCACCTTCGTGCTCGGCGACCACCTGGGCGGCAAGGTCTTCGAACCCGCCCTGGATGGCGGCGGCTATGGCCGGCTGCTCTCGCCGGACCGCAAGCCCTACCGGACCAGCGACGGCCATGTCTGCACCATGATCTACAACGACCGGCAGTGGCGGGCCTTCTGCGCCGTGGTCGGCTGGCCCGACCTGGTCTCGACCGATCCGCGCTTCGCCAGCCATGCGACCCGCACCGTGCATATCGATGCGGTGCTGGCGATACTTTCGGCCGAGTTCGTCAAGCGCAGCACCGCGGACTGGCTGCGGCTGCTGGCCGCGGCCGACCTGCCGGTGACGCCGGTGCATACGCTGGAGAGCATCTTCGAGGATCCGCATCTGCTGGAGACCGGCTTCTTCGGCACCGAGGCGCATCCCAGCGAAGGTCCGCTGACCCGCATGGCCGTCCCCGTCACCTATTCCGCCAGCCCGACCGGCGAGCGGACCCCGGCGCCGCGGCTCGGCGAGCATAGCGCCAGCATCCTGGGCGAGGCGGGCTATGCCGAGGTGGAGATCGCCGCGCTGCTGGACAGCGGCGCGGTGCGCGCCGCCTAGGCCGGCACGTCGCCGGCGATCTGCACCCGCCGCATCACCCGCCGGTAGGGGCCGGCATCGTGCAGCGCCAGATGCTTCACCGCGCGATTGTCCCAGAAGGCCACCGAGCCCGGCTGCCAGCGGAAGCGGCAGGTGAACTCGGGCCGATGGCCATGCTCCAGCAGGAAATCGAGCAGCGGCCTGCTCTCGGCCTCGGTCATGCCCTCGAAGCCGATGGTATAGCTGTGGTTGACGAAGAGCATCCGCCGTCCGGTCTCGGGATGGGTGCGGACCACGGGATGCAGGTTGATCGTCTCCTGCCAGGCCGCATCCTCGCGCACCTTGGTGGCGCGGCGGGCATTCATGCCGGACGCCGGGCCGGCCACCTTGCGGTCCGAATGCACCGCGCGGAGGCCGCCGATCAGCCGCTGCATGGCCGGCGACAGCGCCTCATAGGCGGCGCCCTGGCTGGCGAAGAGCGTGTCGCCGCCGAAGGGCGGCACCTCCTCCCCGTATAATATCGCGCCCATGGGCGGGGCGGCGCACATGGTGGTATCGGCGTGCCATTCCTCGCCGACGATCGAGGCATCGCCCGGTTCCCGCCGGATCACCACCACCTCCGGATCGGCGCCGGTGCCCTTGAAGTTGGGATGGATGAAGATCTCGCCGAAGCGGCGGGCGAGAGCCTTGTGCTGTGCCGTATCGAAAGACTGGTCGCGGAAGAAGACGACGCCATGCGCATTCAGCGCGGCGCGGATCTCGCCGATGGCATCGTCGTCGAGCGGCGCGCCGAGATCGACGCCGCTCAATTCGGCACCGACCGCGCCGGCTGACTGCTGCACCGAGATGCGGCTGTTGCGCATGCCTCCACTCCCGCCATTCTTGCTTGCGGGAATGCTCCGCCCGGTACCGCCGCCTTGTCAAACCGCCAGATGCGCGACCGCGGCGATCTCGACCAGGAATTCCGGCTTCACCAGCGGGCGGCGGAACGGTCGGGACATGATCGCGGGATACGCCGTTCATCGCGGCGTCACGCGCCATGCCGCTGCGGAAGATGTGCAACAGGCGACACCGGCCATGGCCCTGCGGCCGGCCTCGACGATGGCCTTGATGGCCTCCAGCATCGCCCGTATCTGCACCGCGGCACCGCCGGGCCGATCAGGAGCCGTCGGTCGCCAGCGGTGGGGCCGGACCAGACAGGTGGATCGGCGTCTTCGGCATCGGCTTCAGGCCTGGGTCCAGCGGCGCAGGGCCGCCAGCATGGCATCCTGCACGCCGATGCCGTCTTGGGTGGCGGCTTCCGCCTGGTACCAATGGTCGGCATCAGGGATGCGCAGCAGCCGCGCCTCCGCCCCGGCGGCCCGGAAGCGGGCGATGGTCGGCGGCGCCCAGTCGGCGACGTAGTCCAGGTCGCGCTCGGCGATGAAGAGCAGCAGCGGCGGGTGCGGCCGGCCGGGCACCAGGTAATGCGCCACGTCCTCCGCCTGCATCGCGCCCGAGAGGGCGATCACCCCGGCGCAGGCGACGCCCTCGGCATAGACGGCATAGAGCGCGCAGCGCGCCCCGGCCGACCAGCCGCCCAGCACCACCCGTGCCGGATCGACGCCGAATTCCGCGGCGCGTGCCCGCACCATGGCGACGGCGGCGACCATGTCGTCGATCCCGGCCTCCATCACCCGCGCCATCTCCAGCGCGGTCGCCGGCGGCAGCCCCATGATCGCCCGCACCGCGGCGATGCGGCCGAGCGGCACGCCTTCCGGCCGGGTCAGCACCGGGGTCGGGCTCGGCGCCGGATCGTCGCCGGCCAGGCGGTAGCGGATCGAGAAGCAGGCGAAGCCCAGCGCCGCGAAGCGCCGGCAGTATTCGGCGATGGCGGTATTGCCGCCGGTCGCATTGGCGGCGGGGAAGGCGTCGTCCTCCTTGCTGCCGCGATGGAAGGCGCCGCCGAAGGCCAGCACCAGGGCGGGGCGCGGCGGGCCAGGCTCGGCCGGCAGATAGGCGTCGAGCCGCAGCACCTCCTGCCGCGGCTGGCCGCTGCTCCAGCCGATGCCGGCCTCGGCGAAGGGCAGGTCGGGCAGGCAGCGGATCGCGCTCATGGAGGCAACTCCCGTTGTTCTTCCGCAGTCGCGGCGCCGGGCGCCAGCCCTCGGTCACCCCGGGGCCTCCGCGATGGCGCAAGGCAGCATTGCCCCGAAGCCCGGCGGCGGCAAGCGGCGGCGGACGAACCGGGTGCCCGGCCCCGCGTTGCCGGACCATGCGTCCCATCCTCATCGCTTCGGTCCTGCTGCTCGCCGCCTGCGGCACCACCACCACCGGCAACCCCACGGCCACCACCCCGCCCGCGCCCAATACCGGGCTGCTCCGGCCCTCGCTGGAACTCGACCCCGGCATCCGCGCCCCGCTGCCGGGGGATGCCCCCGCCACCATGCCGGTCATCCCGCCCAATCCGCGGATCGAGGCCCGGTGAACGCCCGCCGCGATTGACCCCGGCCGCCAGCGCCCGATGATGCCGCCGAAGCGGGAGGCGGCGATGGACGGGTTGCAGGACTGGATTGGCCGCGAGGAGATCGCGGAGGACGAGGCGAGCCTGGTGCTGCTGCGGCGCCTAGCCGCGCTGTTGGACCAGGATCCCGGCGATATCCGCCGCAACGGCTGGGTGCCGCAGGGCTGGCACGTCGCCTTCTTCGGCCCGCTGACGCGGCAATCCGGCCTCGGCCCGGACGGCCATGCCGCGCTCGGCGAATTCCTGCCGCCGGTGCCGCTGCCGCGTCGCATGTTCGCCGGCCGCCGCACTTGGTTCAACGCCCCCATCCGCATCGGCGCCGAATTGCGCCGGGTCTCCCGCATCGCCGCCATCACCCCGAAGCAGGGGCGCAGCGGCGCCATGGTTTTCGTCACCATCCGCCACGGCATCGAATCCGAGGGCGTCGAATGCGTGGTGGAGGAACAGGACCTGGTCTACCGGGCGGCCGCGACGCCCGGCGCCGCCCCCGCCGCGGAAGCGCCGCCGACGCTGCCCGAGGCGGCCGCCCGCCAAAGCTTCACCCCCGATCCGCCCCTGCTCTTCCGCTATTCCGCCATCGGCAACAACGGCCACCGCATCCACTACGACGCGCCCTATGCCACCGGGACGGAGGGCTATCCCGCATTGGTGGTGAATGGCGGCATCACCACGACGAAGCTGACCGAGCTGGCGAAATCCGTGCTGCCGGCGCCGATCCGCAAGGTCGTCACCCGCGCCGGCCGGCCCTTGTTCGTCAATCGCCCGGTCACCCTGGCGAGCCACCTCGAGGCGCCGGAGCGCGTCCGCCTCTGGGCGCTGGACGATGCCGGCCGGCTGGCCTTCGAATGCGTGGCGGAGTGCACGGCATGACGGCCGGTCCGCTCAGCGGGGTGAAGGTGCTCGACCTCACCGCCGTCGTCGTCGGCCCCTCCTGCACGCTGACGCTGGCGGAGCAGGGCGCCGAGGTGATCAAGCTCGAAGCGCCGGAAGGCGACCTGCTGCGCAAGCTCGGCGGCCCGGCGCCCTCGCCGGACATGTCGCCCAAGTTCATCCACTTCAACCGCGGCAAGCGCAGCATCGCGGTGGACCTGAAGTCCGAGGCGGGGAGGGCGGTCCTCGCCCGGCTGGCGGACCAGGCCGACGTGCTCGTCACCAACATGCGCGGCGCCGCCCTGGCCCGGCTGGGCATCACCTGGGAGGCCTTGCAGCCGCGCAACCCGCGCCTGGTCTTCTGCGTCATCGCCGGCTTCGGCAGCCGCGGCCGCTACCACGACAGCCCCGCCTACGACACCATCATCCAGGGCATGTCCGGCTTCGCCGCCGCGCTCGGCAAGGTCACCGGGGAGCCGCGCTACGCCCCCTTCGTCCTGTGCGACCACATCACCGGCATCATCGCCAGCCAGGCCATCACCGCCGCGCTCTATGCCCGGGAAAGGTCCGGCGCCGGCCAGGCGATCGAGGTGCCGATGTACGAGAGCATGGCCCACTTCGTCCTGACCGAGCACATGTTCAAGCGCACCTTCGACCCCGAGGGCCAGACCGGCGACCCGCGGGTGATGAATCCCGATGCCAAGCCCATCCCGACCGCCGATGGCTATATCGCCGTCTCCGCCAATACCGATGCCCAGGCCTTCGCCTTCTTCGACTGCATCGGCCGGCCGGAGCTGAAGACCGACCCGCGCTTCAACTCGGTGGTCGCCCGCTTCCGCAACGTCGATGCCTATTTCACCCTGCGCGCCGAGGCGCTGCGCACCCGGCCCACCGCCGAATGGGCCGCACTCTTCCGGCGCGCGGAAATCCCCGCCATGCCCTTCGCCACCATCGACGGGCTGCTGGACGACCCGCATCTCTGGGAGGTCGGGCTGCTGCGGCAGGAGGTGCATCCGACCGAGGGCGCCATGACCGGCCTCGGCCGGCCGGTCAGCTTCTCGGCGGCGGGGCCGGATACGCTGCCGCTGGCGCCCCGCCTCTCGGCCGATGCCCGCGGCGTGCTGGCCGATGCCGGCTATTCCGCGGCGGAGATCGAGGCGCTGCTCGGCAGGGGCGTGCTGGCCCCCCCTTAACGCCCCGCCTGGAAGCAGGGATTGCGCTCGGCGAAGGAGCGCAGCCGCGGCGGCAGCGGTGCCACGTCATCCCGCGCCGCCAGCGTCCGCCGCCCGGCCGCCGACCATTCGGCCGGGCGGATGCTCGGGCTGGCGAAGGCGCCGCTGACCCGCACCGGGATATCCAGGGCGAAGCTGCCGGTCGTCGCCGCTAGGCTGCCGATCACCAGGTCCACCTGCTTGCGGTTCAGGTCGAAGCGGCCCAGCCCGCCGATGGTCCCGCTTGCCGCCCGGATCCGCAGCGGGGCCAGGGTGCCGATGCCGCCATGCATGTCCAGCACGCCCAGCAGGCAGCTCACCGGCGTCCGGCCCTGCGGGTCCCGGAACAGCAGCCGCAGGTCAAGCGAGGCCATCTCCACCACCTCCTGCGCGATGCTGCCCTGGCGCATCGCCACCACCGCGGAGACCCGGGCGCCGCGGGCAGCGGCGTTCAGCGTCTCGCCCTCGGCCGCCACCGAGACCTCGCCGGTCAGCCGGCCCGAGAGCGGCAGCTCGCGCAGCCCGAGGTCGCGCCGCAGCATATCGAGGTCGGCATCCAGCATGGTCACCTCCGCTCCGATGCGGGCGCCATTGCCCAGCCCCAAAGCCATCCCCGCCGCGGTGACCTGCGCGCCGGACGTCGTCAGCGCCAACTCATCCAGCGCGATGCGCCCCGGCTGCAGGCCGACCGCCAGCCGGACGTCGCTTGCCCGCATCCGCGCATAGGCCAGGGTCCCGAAGGCCAGCTTCGCGGTGATGACCGGGTCGGGCGCCGGGTCCAGGGCCAGCGGGATATCCGCATCGCCGCCCCGGCCGGGGCGCTGCGCGCCGAGCACCTTGTTCAAGTCGGCCCGGTCCAGCGCCAGGTCGACGGCGATGGCGTCCGCCCGGGCCTGGCCGGCGGCGCGGCTGCCTTCCTGCAATTCCAGCAGGGAAACCTGCAGCGGGACCCCGTCCAGCGCCCCGCCGGCCTCGGTCAACCGCCAGAGGTCGCCGTGCCGCTCGAAATGCCCGGCGAGCGTCAGGGAGGCATCCCAATCCGCCGTCGTCCCGGCGATCGCCAGCAGCGCCGAGGGATCGGGTGCCGTCAGGTCCAGCCGCCCCACCGCGCCATCGACATCGAGCGGCTCGGTCATCGTACCGGTGAACGCGAGCCTGGTCGCGCCGGAGGCGATCCGCAGCACGGTCGGATAGGGCGTGGCGGCATCGCGCAGCGTCTCGATCGTGCCGAGCCGCGCCTCCAGGGTCAGCGGCGCCTCGTTGTAGGCGCCGGCCAGATGCAGGTTCACCGGTGAGGCGGCGTCCGGCGTGGTGAACTCGCCGGCCTCGATGCGGCTGCGCAGCCGCTTGCCGCCGGTGGTGCGGAAGACGACCTCGCTGCGGCGGAACTCGGCCCGCAGCAGGGTCGGGAACCAGCTCCGATCGGCCGCTGCCGGGGGTGCTGGCGCGGGGCTGGCCGGTGGGCGCGGCGCTTCGCCGAAGCGCCAATTCGGATGCCGGTCGCCATCCCGTTCCAGCAGCAGGCGGAGCCCATCGACCGCCACCCGCCGCACCACCACGGGGCCCTGCAGCAGGGAGCGCAGCGAGACCTCCGCCTCCAGCTGCTCCAGCCCCAGCATCTCGGCCTCGCTGCCGCCGGGGATATTGGCCAGCCGCAGCCCCTCCAGCCGCAACCCGAGCCAGAGCCCGGGGGTGACATGCAGCCCGGCGATCCGCACCTCCCGGCCGAGGGCGGCACTGGCCCTGGCAGCGGCCAGCCCGCCCAGGTCGAGGCGCGGCAGCAGCAGGAAGAGCGCGAGCCCGGCCGCCAGCAGCAGGGCGCCCAGCGCCGTCAGCAGCGTCCGAAGACGGATGAACATGCGGCGGCCCCCGATCCCGAAGCCCGCCATATGGCGGCTGCGGCCGCCGCTGGATAGCCACCCGCCCTGAGCCCCGGGGGCGCACCCCTTGGAACGTTACCCGGGGAGGATCCCGCCACCTGCTGCCATTGCGGCACCTCCAGCCGCGCCGCCGCCCCGCCCGCACAGGCTCCCGCAGCAGGGCGGCATCGCCGATCGAGGGATTCTCATCCCGTGCCGGCAGCGCATCCAGAGGATGCTGCGCCCGGCGACAGGGCAGGCGGCAGCGAGGATTCCTCCCGCCCTCCGGCCGATCTGGAGCATTGGCTTTCCTCCCGTTCGGGGCAAGGCTACAGGCCACGCCGGCGCAACAGAAGGCCTGCCATGCCCGCCCTCACCATGACGCCGATCGGCCGGATCGAAACCCCCTGGGCGACGCCGGCGGATTGCCCGCGCAATGGCCGCAAGCCGGATCCGCGGCCGCTGTGCCGCGTCGTTGTGGCGCCGGAATTCCGCGCCGGGCTGGATCAGCTCGAGAGCTTCTCCCACCTCATCCTGCTGTACTGGATGCATCTCGGCGGGCCGGCGCCGCTGGTCATCACCCCGCGCTTCGCCGCCGGGCCGCGCGGCGTCTTCGCAACGCGCGCGCCGGTCCGGCCCAATCCCATCGCGCTGTCGGTCGTCGCCTTCGAGGGCTTCGCCGAGTCTGGCGTGCTGCTGGTCCGCAACCTCGATTGCGCCAGCGGCACGCCGCTGCTGGACATCAAGCCCTATCTGCCGACGGTGGATGCGGAGCCCGGGGCGACCATGGGCTGGCTGGCGCCGCGCTGAACCAAGGGCCCGGCGCCGCGCTATGGCCGCATGCCGGAGATCGCCCGCTTCCTGGCCTGCCACGCCGCCATCGGCTTCGCCCTGGCGACGGGCTTCGTCGGGGTGCTGCTGCTGGCCGATCCCGGCGGGATCGGCAGCCTGCTGCGCCACCCGGCCAGCGGCACCCTGCCGCTGGCCTTGCTCTGGGGCTTCAGCGGACTGACCTTCGGCGCGGTGCAGCTCGGCTTCGCGCTCTGGCTGGACGCCGAGGACTAGACCCCGCCGCAGCCCTTCGCCCGCAGGGCCGCCACCACCCAGTCCCGCTCCCAGGTGCCGGCGTCGATCGCCACCTGCGCCTGAACCTCCTTCGCGTTATGCGCCTCGCCCGCCGCCACCGCCGTCGCGGCATCGGCGGCCGGCAGCACCACCACGCCATCCTCGTCGGCCATGATGAGGTCGCCCGGCATCACCACCTGCCCGCCGCAGGAGACGGGGTAGCCGATCTCGCCCGGCCCGTCCTTGTAGGGGCCGGAGGGCGTGACGCCGCAGGCCCAGACCCCGAGATGCATGGCGCCGAGCTGCGCCACGTCGCGCACCGCGCCATCGACGATGACGGCGGCGATGCCGCGCCGTGCCGCCCAGCCCATCATCAGCTCCCCGGTGATGGCGATGGCGAGGTCGCCGCCGGCATCGACCACGATGACGTCGCCCGGCTCGGCCATGTCGATCGCCCGGTGCAGCATCAGGTTGTCGCCCGAGCGCGCCCGCACGGTGAAGGCCGGCCCGGCCACCTGCCGCCGGCCGCCGAAGGCGCGGAAGCCGCCGCGCATGGTCTGGATGCGGTTGACGACGTCGCCGAGATTGGCCGCCGGCACCTTGGCCGCCCGGGCGCAGAGTGCGGCATCGACCCGCGTGGTGACCGGCCGGACGCGAAAGCCGAGTGTCATGGTGTCTTCCCCCTCAGTATGCCGGGCGCATCATGCCCCTGCCACACCGCCTGTCCACGGTGCCGCGCCTTGGGCTCCGGTACGGGCCCTGCCGAGGGAGGTCGCCATGCCGATCCGACGCCTGGTCCAGACGGATGCCGCCAGCTTCCGCGCACTGCGGCTGGAGGGCCCTGCTGCGCCATCCGGAGGCCTTCGGCGACAGCCATGCCGAGGCCATCGCCCGCGCGCCGGCCGATTTCGAGCGCCTGATCGCCCAGCCACCGCCCGCCGCCATCCTCGGCGCCTTCGATGCCCGCGAGTCGCTGCGGGGCACGGCGGGGCTTGCCGTCCCTGCTCAGGCGAAGCAATGCCACAAGGGCCTGGTCTGGGGCGTCTATGTCGTGCTGGCGGCACGGGGGCGGGGCCTCGCCCAGGCGCTGCTCGCCGCGGTGGTGCAGGCCGCGCGGGCCGCGGGACTCGAGCAGCTCCAGCTCAGCGTCACCGCCGGCAATGCCGCGGCGATGGCGGTCTATGCGGCCATCGGTTTCCGCGCCTATGGGCTGGAGCGGCGGGCGCTGCGGCTCGGCCCCGGGCAGTACCGGGATGAGGCCTTGATGGCGCTCGATCTGCTGGGCTGAGCGGTCTTCGGCCTGTCGTCGGCCGCCGCCGCCTGCTTGGCCAGGCGATACGTTTCGGTGCCGCGATCCGGGCCGATCAGCGACGTGTACTGTCTTTGTCTGCACAACCGGAAGTCGTAGTCAGACAAAACGTATACCGATGAAGAATACAACTGCGAGTGGCGGGAACGAATGCCTCAGAAAACCCGTTGTTCCTTAACGGCATCGTGTCCAGCCGGCTGCGAATGAGGGATTGTGCGGCGCCAGGGACAAAGTATTGCTTACCAATAGGTTGAACACTCGCTGACTGGAAACCCTGCGAGTGGGCATCCTCAACCCGATTTCCGCCATCCGGAGGCCCCATGTCCACGCCCCGCCCAATCCTTATCGTCGAAGACGACATCAACCTGCGCGAGACGCTGGTTGAGCAAATCGCCCTTGGCGGCGACTTCGTGGCCCATGGTGCCGCAAGCGCGGGCGAGGCCGAAGCCATGCTCTCCGCCCCGGATGCGCGCTTCGACGCGATCCTGCTCGATATCGGCCTGCCCGATATCAATGGCCGCGATTTCTGCATCAAGCTCCGCCGCGATGGCCGCCGCATGCCCATCATCATGCTGACGGGCCATGGCGAGGAAAAGGATGTGGTCAGCGGGCTGGACTCCGGCGCGAATGATTACATCGCCAAGCCCTTCCGCATGCCGGAAGTACTGGCGCGCGTCCGGGCGCAACTTCGGATCTTCGATAACTCCGAAGATGCCGTCTTCACCGTCGGCCCTTATATGTTCCGCCCGAGCGTCCGTCTCCTCCAGGAAGCCGCCCGCAACCGCAAGGTGCGGCTGACCGACAAGGAATGCTCCATCCTGAAGTTCCTCTACCGCGCCGGCGGCAAGCCGGTGCCGCGGCAGATCTTGCTGAACGAGGTCTGGGGCTACAACAGCGCCGTCACCACCCATACGCTCGAAACCCATGTCTATCGCCTGCGCCAGAAGATCGAGCCGGATCCGACCAATGCCCGGCTCCTGCTGACCGAGACCGGCGGCTACAAGCTCGCCGCCCAGGCGCTCGAACCGGCTCACGCCTGAAGCAGATCAGGCCTGAAGCAGATCGGGCCGGGGAGGATGGCCCCGGCCCGGTCCTGCCTCAGCGGGCGGCGGCTGCGGCCACGGCCCGCACCAGGGCATGCGGGTTGTCATGGAGTGCGGCGACGCCGACCTCGGCCAGCGTCGCCGCCGCCTCCGCCATCGAATAGCCACGCAGCGCCGCATGGCCGGCGGCGATGCCGGCGAAGAAGGGTTTCCGTGGCGGATTGGCGCGCAGCGCCGCCGCCAATGCCTCCACCCGCGACTTGAGCCCGCGCGAGGCGAGGGTGGTGAAGAACATCACCGCCTTCACCTCCGGCCGCGCCGCGACCTCGAAGGCCAGCGCCAGACGCTCCGGCATGGTCTCCGTCGGCCCGCCATTGGCATTGTCCATGAAGCAGGCGGCGGGGCAGCCGGCATCGGCCAGCAGGTCCAGCATCAGCATCCCGAGCCCGGCGCCGGCGGTGATCATCGCCACGGTGCCGCCCTCGAGCTCCACCAGCTGGAAGCCCTGGTCGCGTGCCCGCCGCTCCAGCGGGGTCAGCGCCGCGTCCTCCAACGCGGCGGAGAGCGCGGGCGCGGCATGGCGGAAGCCGGCGCTGTCGTCCCGCACCGCCTTCACGTCGCAGGCCAGCAGCCGTCCATTGGACAGCACCGCCAGGGGATTGATCTCGAGCAGGTCGAGATCCTCCGCCCGCATCACCCGCGCCAGCCGCACCGCCAGCCGGGCCAGCCTTGCCGCCAGCTCGGCCGGGAAGCCCGGCTGGAGGATGGCATAGGCATCCTCCAGCGCGCCGGGCGCCTCCGGCTCCAGCGGCCCGCGCAGCAGCACCGCGGCATCCTCGACCTCGACGCCGCCCGCGGGGGCGCAGAGCAGCTCGATCTCCTGCGCCGTGCCGTCGATGCGCAGCGCCAGATAGACCTCCCGCGTCATGCTCACCGCCTCCTCCAGCAGCAGCGGCGCCGCCGCATCGCCGAGGATGTCCCGCATGGCCGCCGCCGCCGCCGGCGCCTCCCCGGCGGCGACCTTGCGGACCAGCCCACGCTTGCCGCGGCCGCCGGCCAGCACCTGGGCCTTGAGGATTCCCGCCGCCGCCGCCTCGGGCGGGGCGGTGATCAACGCGCCCGCCGGGGTCGCCAGGCCGTGCCGGCGCAGCAGCGTCTTGCCATCATGCTCTGCCAGCCGCACCGTGCCCTCCTCATGATGATCCCGTTCCTCCACAGCTTCCCCCGTCGCGTCGTGGTGTTCAACCCGACCGGCCGTTATGCCGCCGCCCAGGTCGCCTCGATGCGGGAGGCCGGGACGCCGCTGCTCGGCGGCATCGCCCTCGGCCGCGGCGGGGAGGTGCTGGATGGCCTGCCGCTGTTCGACGACCTGCGGTCGCTGCCGGAAGCGCCCGATGCGGCCGTCATCTATACCCCGCCGGAGGGCGTGCTGGACGCGGTCCGCGCCGCCGCCGGCATCCCGAGCATCGTCGTCGCCGCCGAATACGTGCCGGTGCACGACACGCTGCTCGCCGCCCGCGCGGCGCGGGCGGCGGGGTCCTGGATGGTCGGGCCGAATACCCTTGGCCTCTTCGTGCCGGGGCAGGGGCTGCTGGGGTCCATCGCCCCTTCCTTCTGCACGCCCGGGCGCGTCGCCGTGCTCTGCCGCAGCGGCACGCTGACCCTGACCATGGCGCGGCTGCTGACCGCCGCCGGCATCGGCCAGCGGGCGGTGATGCATATCGGCGGCGACACCATCTGCGGCCGCAACCCGCATGAATATCTGGCAGCGCTTGCCGAGGATCCGGCGACCGATGCCATCCTCTATTGCGGCGAGATCGGCGGCGACAAGGAATACGCCCTGGCCGAGGCGATCCGCGGCCGCCCCAAGCCCGTCGTCACCATGCTGGTCGGCCGCCATGCCCCGGCCGAGAAACGCATGGGCCATGCCGGCGCCCTGGTCGGCGGCACCCGCGAATCGGCCGCCGCCAAGCTCGCGGCGCTGGCCGCCGCCGGCGCCCGCACCGCGCAGGACCCCGCCGCCGCCATCGCCCTGCTGAAGGACCTTGTCCCATGAGCGACCTGCCGACCGCCGCCGACATGGAGGAGATCACCGGCACCGGCGCCCCGCCGCCGCCCGAGGTGGTGCTCTGCGAATGCTTCGCCCGCGACGGGCTGCAGCATGAGACGGCGATCATCCCCGCCGAGGCCAAGATCGCGATGATCGAGCGGATCGCCGATTGCGGCTTCCGCCGGATCGAGATCAGCAGCTTCTCCCACCCCGAGCAGGTCCCGCAATTCGCCGATGCCGAGGTGGTGCTGCGCGGCGTCCGCCGCCGCCCCGGCGTGCTGTTCAAGGCGACCTGCCCGAATCCCCAGGCGGTGCGCCGCGCCCTGGTCGGCCTCGACGGCGGCTGGGGACCGGAGGAGATCTCCCTGCTGGTCTCCGCCTCCGAGGGCCATAGCCAGCGCAACCTGCGCCGCAGCCGGGCCGAGCAATGGGCCAACGTGGCGGAGATGGCCGCACTCGGGCGCGACAATTTCACCATGGTCGGCACCATCAGCGTCGCCTTCGACTGCCCCTTCGATGGCCCGACGACGCCGGAGCGGGTGCGGGAGGATGCCGAGCGCTTCGCCGAGCTCGGCGTCACCCGCATCGCCATCGGCGATACCATCGGCAGCGCCACGCCGCCGCGGGTGCGCGACCTGATCGGCTGGCTGAACGGGTCGTTGCCGACCGCCACCTTCATCGCGCATTTCCACGACAGCCGCGGCACCGGCCTGGCCAATACCCTGGCGGCGATCGAGGCCGGGTTGACCCATGCCGATACCGCGCTCGGCGGCACCGGCGGCCACCCCGCCCGCATCGCCTATGGCGAGGGCTTCACCGGCAATACCTGCACCGAGGATCTGGCAACGGCGCTCGAGGCCATGGGCTTCGCCACCGGCCTCGACCTCGCCGCCGTGCGGGACGCGGGCCTCGCGGCGGAGGCGCTGCTCGGCCGCCCGCTGCAGAGCCGGGTGCTGCGGAGCGCCGCTACTCCGGCTTGATTCCCGCCCGCGCCAGCACCTCCTGCCAGAGCGCCGCCTCGGCCTTGATCCGCTCGGCCAGCGGCGCGGGGCCGGTCACCAGCAGCGCCCCGCCGCCCTCGGCGATGCGCGTCGCCAGGATGGAGCCGGCGCGCAGCGGCGCGATCTCCGCCACCAGCCGCTCGGCCACCTCCGGCGGCGTGCCGCGCGGGCCGCCGAGCATGTACCAGATGGACATGTCATAGCCGGGGATCACCTCGGCGACCGTGGGCGCCTCCGGCACGAGCGGCACCCGCGTCTCGGGCGTCACCGCCAGCAGGCGGAACTTGCCGTCCCGCACATGCGGCAGCAGCAGGCCGAGGTCGCCCATGTAGACATCGATCTCGCCGGTATAGAGCCCGTTCACTGCCTGCCCGGCCCCGCGATAGGGCACGTGCAGGAATTCCAGCGCGCCGCGCATTTGCAGCAGCAGCCAGGCGAGATGGGTGGTGGAGCCGTTGCCGGAGGAGCCGTAGCTGATCCCGCCCGGCTTCGCCTTGGCCCGCGCCACCATATCCGCCGCATCGCGGATCGGGCTGTCCGCCCGCACCACGATCGCCATCGGCGTATCCGCGACCAGGGAGATCGGCACGATATCCCGGAACAGGTCGAAGCCGGGATTGACCTGCAGGGCCGGCAGCACCGCGATCCCGCCGGTCATGAACAGGAAGCTATGGCCATCGGTCGCATGCGCGACCTCGCGGCAGCCGATCGCCCCGGCCGCGCCCGGCTTCAGGTCCACCACCACCGGCTGGCCGAGCCTGGGGGTGAGCTGGTCGGCGATCAGCCGCGCCGGCACCTCCACCGGCCCGCCCGGGGCGAAGGGCACGACGAAGCGGACGGGCCGGCTGGGCCAGCGCGGCTGAGCGCGTGCCGGCGTGGCCAGCAGCGGGACGGCCAGCAGGCCGCGACGGGTCAGGCGCATCTCCGGTGTCCCCCTAATCCGGCTTGATGCCGGCCTGCTGCACCACCTGGCGCCACAGCGGCACCTCCTCCGCCAACCGCCTGGCCAGCGCCTCCGGTCCGGACAGCAGCAGGGTGGCGCCATTCTCCGCCATCCGTGCCGCGAGCACGCTGCCCTGGCGCAGCGGCGCCATGGCCTCGCCCAGCCGCGCCACCGCCTCGGGCGGGGTGCTGCGGTTGCCGAGCAGGGCGAACCAGATCGGCATCGCCGTCCCCGGCACCAGCTCCGCCAGGGTGGGTACCTCGGGCAGCACGGGGCTGCGGCCGGCGCCGGTCTGCCCCAGCACCACGGCCCGACCCTCCCGCACATGCGGCAGGATGGTGGAAAGCTCGGCCGACATCAGGTCGATGTCGCCGGCGAGGAAGGCGCCCACCATCTGCCCGGCGCCGCGATAGGGCACATGGGTGAGCGAGATACCCGCCTTCAGCCCGAACAGCGCGCTGACCATATGCGTCGTGGTGCCGGTGCCGGAGGAGCCGATGGTCAGCGCGCCGGGCGCCGCCCTGGCCGTGGCGATCAGCCCGGCCAGGCTGCCCAGCCGGTTGCCCGGCCGCGCGGCGAAGCCCATCGGCGATTCGGAGACCAGCGAGACCGGCACGAAGTCCCGCAGCGGGTCGTAGCCGATCTCCGGCTGCAGCGCCGGCTGGATGGCGATGGCCCCGGTGCTGAACAGGAAGGTATGGCCATCCTGGGCGGCGATGACCGCCTGCGCGCCCAGGGCCCCGCCGGCGCCGCCGCGCGTCTCGACGATGACCGGCTGGCCCAGGCTCTGCGTCAGCTGTTCCGCCAGGAAGCGCGCGGGGATCTCCACCGGCCCGCCCGGGGCGAAGGGCACCACGAAGCGCACCGGGCGGCTGGGCCAGCGCGGCTGGGCGGATGCGGCCGCCGGCAGGGCGAGGCTGGCGAGAAGCGCGCGTCGGAGCATCCGGGGATTCCTCATTCGGCGCGGATATTGGCAGCCGCGGCCACTCGTTTCCACTGCGGCACTTCCCGTGCCAGCCGCGCCGCCAGCGGCCCCGGCCCATCCAGCAGCAGCGCGATCCCCGAGGCGGCCATGCGCTCCGCCAGGGCGCTGCCGTCCCGCAGCGGCGCCACCGCCTCGGCGATCCGCGCCACCACCTCGGGCGGCGTCCCGCGCGGCCCGAGCATCGCGTACCAGATGGTGATGGCATAGCCCGGCACCCGCTCCGCCGCCGCCGGAACCTCGGCCAGCAGCGGCACCCGCGCGGCGGAGGTCACCGCCAGCGCCCGCAGCCTTCGGTCCCTGAGATGCGGCACCGCCTCGCCCAGGCCGGTCACCATCAGCTCGGTATCGCCGGCATAGAGCGCGTTCACCGCCTGCGCCGCGCCGCGATAGGGCACGTGCAGCAGTTCGATCCCCGCCATGCTGCACAACAAGGCGCCGCCGAGATGGGTGGTGGAGCCGGCGCCGGAGGAACCGTAGCTGATCCGCCCCGGCGCCGCCTTCGCCCGGGCCAGCAGGTCGTCGAGGTCGCGGATCGGCGTATCCGGCCGCGCCAGGATCACCATCGCCCCGTCGGTCACCAGGGTGATCGGCACCAGGTCCCGCAGCGGGTCGTAGCCCGCATCGCGCATCAGCGCCGGCAGCACGGCGACGGCGCTGGTGGTGACCAGCAGGGTATGCGGGTCGTTCGCCTGCACCACGGACTGGATGCCGAGCGCCCCGCCGGCCCCCGGCTTCGCCTCGACGATGACGGCCTGGCCCAGCTTCGGCGCCAGCTGCTCGGCGATGAAGCGGGCCGGGATCTCGACCGGCCCGCCCGGGGCGAAGGGCACGATGAAGCGGATGGTGCGGCTGGGCCAAGGGGCTTGAGCAGAGCCGGGCTGCGCCAGGGCAGGGGCGGCGAGCGGCGTGGCGAGCAGGGCCCTTCGTGTGGCCTTCATGGGCATTCCCCCGGTTGCGTTGACAGCATCCCCCCTGGGGCTAGCTTCGGGAAGACCGGAAGGAACCGCCACTTGCCCCTGCTCACCGAGACCCGCGGCCGGATCCGCATCCTCACGCTCAACCGGCCGGAGAAGCGCAATGCGCTGAACAATGCCCTGGTCGGCGCCATCGTCGCGGCGCTGCGCGCCGCCGATGCCGAGCCGGATGTCGCCGCCGTGGTCATCGCCGCCGCCGGCCCCGGCTTCTCCGCCGGCGCCGACCTCGGCGAACGCGCCATCCTGATCGCCGACCCGGAAGCGCGCGTCGCCCGTGGCCTGCTTTCGGATGCGATGCTCGCGGCGCCCGGGCTGATGGGCAAGCCGGTGGTCGCGGCCATCCATGGCGCGACGGTCGGGGCAGGGGCCTCGCTGGCGCTGTCCTGCGACCTCGTGCTCGGCGCCGAGGACCTGCGCTTCGCTTGGCCGGAGGCGAAGCACGACATCTACCCCACGCTCGTGCTGCCGATGCTGCTGCGCCACCTTGGGCCGAAGGACGCCTTCGAGCTGGTCGCCACCGGCCGCCCGGTGCTGGCGGCGGAAGCGCTGGCGCTGCGGCTGGTCAACCGCGTGGTGCCGCGCGCGGCGCTGCTGGAGGAGGCCTGCGCCCTGGCGGAATCCGCCGCGCAATACGGCACGGATTCGCTCCGCCGCATCAAGGCGGTGATCAATGCCTCCGGCGTCGCGCCATGAACGAGACCATCCTCTACGCCGCCACCGAAGGCGTCGTTACCCTGACCCTGAACCGGCCGCAGGCGCGCAACGCGCTGAACCTGGCACTGGCCGAGGCGATCTCCGCCGCCTGCCGCCGCGCCGTGGCCGAGGCGGCCCGGCTGGTGGTGATCCGCGCCAGCGGCCCGGTCTTCTGCGCCGGCGCCGACCTCAAGGAACGCCAGGGCATGACCGACGACCAGGTCCGCGCCCGCCGCGTGAAGGGCTTCGCCGCCTACAACGCGATCGAGACCCTGCCCATGCCCGCCATCGCCGTGGTGGAGGGCCCCGCCGTCGGCTCCGGCTGCGAGATCGCCGGCGCCTGCGACTTCATCCTCGCCACGCCCGCCGCCAGCTTCCGCACCCCGGAGGCGCTCTGGGGCACCGTCGGCGCCACCCAGCGGCTGCCCCGCGTGCTAGGCAAGCGGCTGGCCAAGGACATGATGTTCACCGGCCGGACGCTCGGCGCCGAGGAGGCGCTGGCGCATGGCTTCGTCACCCGGCTGCTGGCGCCGGAGGCGCTGGAGGCGACGCTTGCCGGGATCAGCGCCACCATCGCCAAGGCGCCCCCTGCGGCGCTGCGCATGGCCAAGCGCTGCATCGAGGAGGGCCTCGACCGCGACCCGCGCGGGGCGCTGGCGACGGAGCTGCTGGCGATCGAGGAAAGCCTCGCCGCCGCCGAGTGGAAGCAGGCGATGGCCGGCTTCGGCGGCTGATCAGGCCGCCAACTTCTGCTTCGCGCTGGCCTTGATCATGTCGGCGCATTTCTCCCCGATCATGATCGCCGGCGCATTGGTATTGCCGGAGACGACCGTCGGCATGATCGAGGCATCGGCGACCCGCAGCCCCTCGATCCCGCGCACCCGCAGCTCCGGGTCCACCACGCTGGCCGGGTCGCCGCCCATGCGGCAGGTGCCGCTCGGGTGGTAGATCGTGTTGCCGGTGCGGCGGATGAAGCCGAGAATCTCCTCGTCGCTTGCCGCGGCCTCGCCGGGGACGATCTCCTCCTCGACCCAGGCGCCCAGCGCCCGGGTCTGCGCCAGGCGGCGGCCGAGCTTGATCCCTTCCACCATGCAGCGCCGGTCGGTCTCGGTGCTGAGGTAATTGGCGTGGATCAGCGCCTTGGCATGCGGGTCGGCGCTGGCCAGGGTTATGCTGCCGCGGCTTTCCGGCCGGAGCTGGCAGGCGCTGATGGTTATGCCGGGGAAGGGGTGCAGCTTCTCCATGGTCTTGTCCGTGGAGAAGGGCAGGAAATGGTACTGCACGTCCGGCGTCTCGCTGGTCGGCAGCACCCGGGCGAACAGGCCCGAGGTCCCGGCGCTGACCGTCAGCGGCCCGGTGCGCCGCAGGGCGAATTCGGCGCCCATCAGGAATTGGCCGAACAAGCTGTTGGTGCGGGAATTCATGCTGACCGGCTTGTTCACCCGGAACTGCAGCCGCGCCTGGAAATGGTCCTGCAGGTTGCCGCCCACCGCCGGCAGGTCATGCGCCACCGGCACGCCCATGGCCTGCAGATGCTCGGCCGGGCCGATGCCCGAGAGCAGCAGCAGATGCGGCGAGGCGATGGCGCCGCCGCAGAGGATCACCTCCCGCGTCGCCCGTACCACCAGGTTGGCACCGTGTCGCTTGAACTTCACCCCGGCGGCGCGGCGGCCTTCCATCAGCAGCCCGGTCGAATGCGCATCCGCCACGACGATGAGGTTGGCCCGGCCCCGCGCCGGCTTCAGGTAGGCGGTCGCCGAGCTGCAGCGCCAACCCTTCCGCGAGGTGGTCTGGTAGAAGCCGGCGCCCTCCTGGCTCTCCCCGTTGAAATCGTCGTTGCGCGGGAAGCCCAGCTCGGCGGCGGCCTCGACGAAGGCGACGGCCAGCGGGTTGCGGTCGCGGATGTCGCTGACCGCCAGCGGCCCGCCGGCGCCATGCAGCGCGCTCGCCCCGCGTTCCTGGTCCTCGGAGCGGCGGAAATAGGGCAGCACATCCTCGAAGGACCAGCCGGTACACCCGAGCTGGCGCCAGTGGTCGTAGTCGGCATGCTGGCCGCGGACGTAGAGCAACCCGTTGATGGCGGAGGAGCCGCCCAAGGTCCGCCCGCGCGGCCAGGGCACCTGGCGGCCCTCCAGCTCGGGCTCCGGCTGGGTCATCAGGTTCCAGGACAGGGTCGGGTGGTACATGGTCTTGGCATAGCCGATCGGCACGTGCAGCCAGGGGTTCCGGTCCTTCGACCCCGCCTCCAGCAGCACCACCCGGACGGAGGGATCCTCCGAGAGCCGCGCCGCCACGGCGCAGCCCGCCGAGCCGGCGCCCACCACGACATAATCCGCGCTCACCGGCACCATATCGCTCATCGGCGTGAATTCCCCTGGGTTTCCCGGGCGCTATCAAGCCCGTGTTGCACCCGCGCGCCAAGGGGGTTGCTGCGCGGCAGGGGCGGCGGGAAACTGCGGCGCATGACCAGCCTCGACGCCCTGGCCGAAGCCATCGGCCCAAGAAACATCCTGACCACCCCGGAGGACATGGCGCCCTATGCCGTGGACTGGCGCGGCAGCTACCGCGGCACGCCGCAGGCGGTGCTGCGCCCCGGCACGGCGGAGGAGGTCGCCGCCGCCCTGCGGATCGCCACCCAGGCCGGGCTGGCCGTGGTCGCCGCCGGCGGCCGCACGGGTCTTGCCGGCGGCGCCGTGGTGCGGGATAGCGGCCCGCCCGCCGTGGTGCTCAGCCTCGAGCGGCTGAACCGCATCCGCGACGTCGATGCCCGGGACTTCTCGGTGGTGGCCGAAGCCGGCTGCATCGTCCAGCAGGTGCAGCAGGCCGCCGTCGCGGTGGACCGGCTGTTCCCCATCGCCTGGGGCGCCCAGGGCTCGGCGCAGATCGGCGGGATGCTCTCGACCAATGCCGGCGGCATCCGCACCATCCGCTGGGGCAATGCGCGGGACCTGGTGCTGGGGCTGGAGGTGGCGCTGCCCGATGGCCGCGTGCTGCACGACCTCCGCCGGGTCCGCAAGGACAACAGCGGCTATGCGCTGCGGCATTTGTTCATCGGCGCCGAGGGCACGCTCGGCATTATCACCGCAGCGGCGCTGCGGCTGGTCCCACCCCTGCGGGCGGTGGAGACCGCCTTCGTCGCGGTGCCCTCGCCGAATGCGGCACTCGCCCTGCTGTCGCGCATCTACGGTGCCGGGGCCGATGTCGTCGCCTTCGAGCTGATCAGCCGGTCCTGCATGGCGATCGTCGAGCGCCATGCGCCGCAGATCCGCCTGCCGCTGCCGGTGACCAGCCCCTGGTTCGTCATGCTGGAGCTCGCCGCCTCCCACCCCGCCGTCCCGGTGCGGGAGATGCTGGAGGCGGCGCTCTTCGCCGCCGACGAGGCCGGGGAGATCACCGATGGCGTGCTGGCCGAGAACGAGGCGCAGCGCCTGGCCTTCTGGCGCATCCGCGAGGACTACCCGGAATTCGCCCGCGCCGCCGGCCCGGCCATCGCCACCGATACCGCCGTGCCGGTCTCGGCGGTGCCGGAATTCCTCGCCCGCGCCGAAGCGGCCCTCGCCGAACGCTGGCCGGAAGGCCGCATGCTGGCACTCGGCCATGCCGGGGACGGTAATATCCACCTCAGCCTGAGGGCGCCCGAGGGCATGTCGCGCGAGGACTGGGTCGCCCGCGCCGGTGCCGCCGACATGGTGGTGAACGAGATCGCCGTGGCGCTCGGCGGCAGCTTCAGCGCGGAGCATGGCATCGGCAGCCTGAAGCTGCATGTCATGCAGGCGCTGAAGGACCCGCTGGCGCTGGAGCTGATGCGCGGGATCAAGGCGGTGCTCGACCCGCGCGGGCTGATGAATCCGGGGAAGGTTCTGCCCGGCAACTAGCCTTTGGCGAATTCCGCCAGCATCCTGGCATGGCTGCGGGCGCCCTGGTGCAGGCAGCGGAATTCGAATTTCTCGTTCGGGCTATGCACCTGGTCGTCGTTCAGCCCGAAGCCGACCAGCAGGCTGTCGAGGCCGAGCAGCCGCCGCATGCTCTCGACCACCGGGATGGAACCGCCGCTGCCGATCAGCACGGCGGGGCGGCCGTATTCCTCGGCCAGTGCGCGGCGGGCGGCGCCGACCCAGCGGCTGTCGGCCGGCACCTCGATGCCCGGCGTGGTGGTGAAGACCGTCACCTCCACCTTGGCATCGGCAGGCCGTCGTTCCTCGATGAAGGCGCGGATGCCCTCGGCCACCTTGGCCGGGTCCTGGCCCGGGACCAGCCGGCAGGAGAGCTTGGCATGGGCTTCCGCCGCGATGACGGTCTTGCTGCCGTCGCCGGTATAGCCGCCCCAGATGCCGTTGAGATCGGCGGTCGGCCGCGCCCACAAGCGTTCCAGTCCGCTGCGGCCGCGCTCGCCCGAGGGCGTGGTCAGGCCGATGTCGCCGAGGAAGCCGGCCTCGTCGAAGCCGAGGCTGTCCCATTCGACCCGCTGCGAATTGCTGATCTCGGCGACGCCCTCGTAGAAGCCCGGGATCTGCACCCGGCCGTTCTCGTCGTGCAGCGTGCCCAGGATGCGCGACAGCGCATTCACCGGGTTCAGCGCGGCACCGCCGTAGATGCCGGAATGCAGGTCGCGCGAGGCGGCCTTCAGGTCGATCTGCGCATAGACCATGCCGCGCAGCCGCGTCGTGATGGCCGGCGTGTCGATGTCCCACATGCCGGTATCGCTGATGACCGCGACATCGGCCGCGAGCTCCGCCTTGTTGGCGGCGAGGAAGGCATCGAGGCTCGGCGAGCCAACCTCCTCCTCGCCCTCGATCAGCACCGAGACACGGCAGGGCGGGCCGCCGGCGACCGCGTGCCAGGCGCGCAGCGCCTCCAGCCACATCGCGCACTGGCCCTTGTCGTCCACCGCGCCGCGGGCGACGACGCGCCTGCCATGCGGGCCATCCGCCACCACCGGGTCGAAGGGCGGCGAGGTCCAGAGGTCGAGCGGATCGGCCGGTTGCACGTCGTAATGGCCGTAGAACAGCAGGTGTGGCGCGTCCGTGCCCGGGCCGGGGTGGTGGGCCACGACCACGGGGTGGCCGGCGGTCGGCCGGATCTCGGCGGTGAAGCCGAGGCCGGCCAGCTCGTTCCGCACCCATTCGGCGGCACGCAGGCAATCCCCGGCATGGGCGGGCTGGGCACTGATGCTGGGGATGCGGAGCCAGTCGATCAGCCGCGCTTCGGCGGCCGCCGTCCCGGCATCGAGATGGGCGAGGATGGCATCGAGGGGAGGGGTCATGCCCCCATTTCACCATGCGCGAACTCGCCCGGGAAGTGGCAGGCCGCCCAACGCCCGGGGGCGTGTTCGGCCAGCGGCGGTGCCGTTTCGCAGACGGGACGGGCAATCGGGCAGCGGGCGTGGAAGACGCAGCCGGTGGGCAGGACCAGGGTGCTCGGCGGCTCCCCCTGCAGCACCACGCGGGTGCGGCCGGGCACGGGCACGGCGGAGATCAGCACGCCGGTATAGGGATGCAGCGGCCGGGCAAACAGCGCGCCCGCCGGCGCGCTCTCCATCACTTGGCCGAGGTAGAGCACCGCGACACGGTCGCAGAGATGGCGCACCACCGCCAGGTCATGCGCGATGAAGAGATAGGTCAGCCCCATCCGCTGCTGTAGGTCCAGCATCAGGTTGAGGATCTGCGCCTGGATATTCACGTCGAGCGCGCTGATCGGCTCATCCGCCACGATGAACTCCGGCTCCAGCGCCAGGGCCCGGGCGATGGAGATGCGCTGGCGCTGCCCGCCGCTGAACTCATGCGGATAGCGCGCTTCCCAGGCCGGGTTCAGCCCCACGGTCGAAAGCAAGTCCCGCACCCGGTCCCGCGCCGCGGCGCCGCGGCCGACCACGCCATGCGCGACCAAAGGCTCGGCGAGCGTGTCGCCGATGGTCATGCGCGGGTTGAGCGAGGCATAGGGATCCTGGAAGACCATCTGCATCCGCCGCCGCAGCGGCCGGATCGCGGCCGGGCTGGCGGTCGCGATCTCCTGCCCGGCGAAGCGGATGCTGCCGGCGGTCGGCGCGTGGATGCGGGTGACCAGCCGCGCCAGGGTCGACTTGCCGCAGCCGCTCTCGCCGACGATGCCCAGCGTCTCGCCGCGGGCCACGTCGAGGTCGATGCCGTTCACCGCATGCACCACGCGGCGCGCACCGAAGAGGCTCTCGCGCGGCAGCGGGAAATGCTTCACCAGGCCGCGCACCGCCAGCAGCGGCTCGGTCGCGGTGCTGGCGGCGCGGGTGCCGCCGAAGCCGGTGCCGCCGGCCCTGGGCAGGACCTGCCCGGCCTGGGTCACCCAGCAGCGCGCCAGCCGCCCCGGCGCCACTTCCGCCAACGGCGGATGCTCCGTCTCGCAGCGCGCCACCTTGAAGGGGCAGCGCGGCGCGAAGCGGCAGCCTGCCGGCAGTGCCAGCGCATCGGGCGGCGCACCCTCGATGCTGACCAGGCGGCGGTCCTCGCCGAGCGGCTGGTCGATCCGCGGCACCGCATTCACCAGCGCCCAGGCATAGGGATGGCGCGGGTCGGCCAGGACTTCGGCGGTCGCCGCCTCCTCCACCACCTCGCCGGCATACATCACCGCGACCCGCTGGCAGACCGCGCCGATGACGCCGAGGTCGTGGCTGATCAGCACGATCGCCGTGCCGAATTCCGCGTTGAGCTGCCGCAGCAGATCCAGGATCTGCGCCTGGATGGTGACGTCGAGCGCGGTCGTCGGCTCGTCCGCGATCAGCAGCGCCGGGTCGTTGGCGAAGCCCATCGCCAGCATCACCCGCTGGCGCATCCCGCCCGAGAATTCATGCGGGAAGCGGGAGACGGTCCGCTCCGGCGCAGTGATGCCCATGCGGCCGAGCAGGCCGACCGCGCGCTGCTTCGCCTCCGGCGCATCGAAGCGGCCATGCGCCACCATCGGCTCGGTCAACTGGCGGAGGATCCGGATGACGGGGTTGAGACCGGTCATCGGGTCCTGGAAGACCATGGCCATGCGGTCGCCGCGTAGCGCCCGTAGCTCCTCCGGCCGCATCGCCAGCAGGTCGCGACCCTGGAAATGCATCGAGCCGCCGACGATCCGCGCCGGCTCCTCCAGCAGCCGCATCAGCGACAGCGCCGTCACGCTCTTCCCACTGCCGCTCTCGCCGACGATGCCGAGCGTTTCGCCGGCGCCGACCGAGAAGGAGACGCCATCCACGGCGCGCACCGGTCCCGCATCGGTGAGGAAGACGGTGCGGAGGTCCTTGACCTCGAGCGTAGGCGTCACCGGCTGCGCGCCTTCGGATCCAGCCAATCCCTGACCCCGTCGCCTAAGAAGTTGAAGCCCAGCACGATGGTGAGGATGGCGAGGCCGGGGAAGGTCGCCACCCACCATTGCTCCACCAGCTCCCGCCCCTCGGCGACCATCGCGCCCCATTCGGCGGTCGGCGGCACCACGCCGAGGCCGAGGAAGGAGAGCCCGGCGAAGGTGATGATGGCATTGCCGATATCGAGCGTGACCAGCACCACCAGCGGCCCGATGGCATTCGGCACGATATGCCGGCCGAGGATGCGCGCCGGCTTCAGCCCCAGCACCACGGCCGCTTCCACGTATTCCTGGCTGCGCTGCACCAGCGCCAGGGCCCGCGCCAGCCGGGCGAATTTCGGCCACCAGACCACCAGCATGGCGATGATCGTATTGGTCGTGCCGATGCCGAGCGCCGCGGCGATGGCCAACGCCAGGATGATCGGCGGGAAGCACAGCACCAGATCGGTCAGCCGCATCAGCGCAGCATCGGCTAGGCCCCGCGCATAGGCCGCAACCATGCCGACCAAGGTGCCGAAGGCGGCGCCGATCGCCACCACCGAGATCCCCGCCAGCAGCGAGATCCGCGCCCCGTAGATCAGGCGGGAGAAGCAGTCCCGCCCCAGCGCATCCGTCCCCAGCCAATGCGCGGCGGAGGGTGGCCGAAGCCGGTTGGTGACATCGACGAAGTCGGGCGGATAGGGCGCGACCCAGGGCGCGAAAGCGGCGACCAGCACCCAGGTCAGCACGATACCCGCGCCGACGCCCGCAAGCCCGTAGCGCCGCCACAGCCGCCCGCGCCGCGACCGCACCGCCGGCAGCGCGACGGTCGCGCTCACCGCCGCACCCGCGGGTCCAGCAGCGCATAGGAGAGGTCGACCGCGAGGTTCACCAGCAGATAGGTGACCGAGACGACCAGCGTGATCCCCATGATCGCCGGGAAATCCAGCGCCGCCGCGCTGCGGAAGGTGTAGCGGCCGAGCCCCGGCCAGGAGAAGACCGTCTCCGTCATCACCGCCCCCGCCAGCAGGTTGGCATAGGCGAGGCCGCCCAGGGTCACCACCGGGATCAGCGCGTTCGGCAGCACGTGGCGCAGGATGGTGTAGCTCTCCCGCATGCCCTTGGCGCGCGAGACGCGGACATAGTCCTGGCCCATCGCCTCCAGCATCGCCGCCCGCGTGGTGCGGGTGATCAGGCCGATGGTCGCCGCCGCCAGCACGATGCTCGGCAGCACCAGATGCGCCGCGGCATCGTGGAAGGCCTCCCAATCCCCGGCGAGGAGGCTGTCGACCAGGAACAGCCCGGTCACCTCCTCCGGCGGGAAGGCGATCGGGTCCAGCCGCCCCGGGCCCGGGGCGATCTGCAGCCCGCCATAGAAGATCGCCAGCATGACGAAGGCCAGCCAGAAGGTGGGGGAGGAGACGCCGATCAGCGAGATCACCCGCGCCGCCGCATCCACCCAGCCGTCCCGCCAGACCGCGGCGGCGATGCCGAGCGGGATGCCGGTGCCGAGCGCCAGGACGAAGGCGATGCTCGCCAGCTCCACCGTCGCCGGGGCATATTGCGCGATATCCTCGAGTACCGGCCGCTGCGAGGCGATGGAGGTGCCGAGGTCGCCCTGCGCCAGCCCCTGCAGGAAGATCCAGTATCGTTCCCAGAGCGGCAGATCGAGCCCCCATTTCGCCCGCCATTCCAGCACCGTCGCCGGATTGCTGGCGGCGATGTCGCCGAGCTGCGCCAGTACCGGATCGCCCGGCACGGTGTTGGTGATGAGGAAGATCACCAGCGTCGCCAGCACCGCCATGATGGCGGCGCCTGCCAGTCGCGTCACCAGGGTCCGCAGCATCCGGACTGTGTCTCCCCCACCCCTTTTGCCCTAGCCTAGCCCGGATGCAGGGAGAGAATGCAATGCAAGCGCCGAGGAACCGGCTGCGGGTCTATCTGACCCATACCGAGGATACGCTGGCCAATTACTACGGCCCCCGCGCCCTGGCCGCCCTCCGCGCGGTGGCGGAGGTCCGGCTGAATGAGACCGGCCGCCACCTCGCCGGAGCCGAGCTCGCCGCGGCCGCCGCCGGCTGCCAGGCCATCATCTGCTACCGCCAGTCCCCCGGCGAGGCCGCGACCTTCGAGGCGGCGCCCGACCTCGTCGCCTTCCTCCGCTGCGCCGTCGATATCCGCAACATCGACGTCGCCGCGGCCAGCGCCCAGGGCGTGCTGGTGACCCAGGCGACCCCCGGCTTCATCCCCTCCGTCGCCGAACTGGTCATCGGCCAGATGATCGACCTCGCGCGGGGGATCGGCGCCGCGACCACGGCCTATCACGCCGGCATCATCCCCGCCGCCCGGATGGGCCGCCAGCTCAGCGGCAGCACGCTCGGGATCATCGGCTATGGCGCCATCGGCCGCTACCTGGCCCCGCTCGGCCTGGCGCTCGGCATGCGGGTCCTGGTCGCCGATCCCTTCGCCGCCATCGAGGATCCGCGCCTGCAGCACTGCCCGCTCGAGACGCTGCTGGCCGAGGCGGATTTCACCGTCTGCCTCGCCATTGCCAACGAGGCGACGGAGAACCTGCTGGATGCCGCCGCCTTCGCCCGCATGAAGCCCGGCACCTTCTTCCTCAACCCCTCCCGCGGCAACCTGGTGGACGAGGCGGCCCTGCAGGCCGCGCTGGACTCCGGCCATCTCGCCGGCGCCGCCCTCGACGTCGGCCGCGCGCCGGACCAGATGCCGAGCCCGTCGCTCGCCGCGCATCCCAGGGTCATCGCCACCCCGCATACCGGCGGCCTCACCCCGGCCGCCATCGAGCATCAGGCCTTCGATACGGTCCGCCAGCTTACCGCCCTGGCCGAGGGCCGGCTGCCCGACCATGCGGTGAATGCCGCCGCGGCGCACCGCCTGGCGCGCCTCGGCATCGGGAGCGCCTGAACGGCCAATGGGTCGGCAGGATCCGTGACGGTGTGGCTTCTGCCGCAATGATTTGCCGTATGGGCTTATTATGTAACGATTGAGTCACCTGTCGATGGTCATCTGATCGCGGACGTCAAAAGGAGGTCCTGATGCCGGTAATGCCGGTCGCAGCCCAAGAGATGAGCCGATGTCAGGAAGCCTGCGCCGCCTCTGCTACTTCAGCCGGAGCCTGATCCAGGGCTCCGCTGCCGCGAAGGCTGCGGAGGTCGACAGGCTTCTCTCGGTGGCGCGGATCGTCAACACGCGCTTCGGCATCACCGGCATGCTGCTGTCGAGCGAGGACTGCTTCGCCCAGATCCTGGAGGGCACGCCCGATGCGGTCGGCGAGATCTTCGGCCGCATCGAACGGGACTGGCGCCATACCGGCGTCACGCTGCTGCATGACAAGGCGGTTGCGAGCCGCGCCTTCGCCAATTGGGCAATGGTCGCCGTCAGCAACGTCGCATCACCGCATCCCGGCGGCAGCAGTCCCGGCCCGCTCTATGAAAGGCTGGCCGGGATCCTGTCGCAGGATGCGATGAACTGACGCGCAGATCAGGCCAGCGTCGCGCCCTGCGCCTTCCAGAATGCCTCCGCTGCCGGGTGCCAGGGTACGCCCGCCGCGGCGGTCTTCTGCCGGTCCAGGGTGAAGCCGCGACCTTCCGCATGCACCTGCGCCAGCTCGGCCCGCCCCGCCCAGGTGCTTTCCAGGATCTTCGTCACCAGCGCATCCGGCATGGTGTCCAGCACGGCCAGGATATTCGCCACCGACATCTGGTGGTTGTCCGTGGTCTGGCCGGGATAGGTGCCGGCCGCGATCACCTCGGGGAAATAGACCGGGCCGTATTTCTCGACGATCTTCGGCACGTATTCGGCATGGTCCACCAGCCGGGCGGTGATCCCCGGCGAGGCCGCGAGATCCGTCACCGCGCTGGTCGGCACGCCGGAGACGAAGAAGTAGGCGTCCAGCTTGCCGTCCTTGATCGCATTGGTGCTCTCGGCCGGCGACAGCCGCTCCCGCGCGCGGAAGTCCTTGTCGCGGTCCAGGCCGGCCGCCTCGATCAGCCGGAAGGCCATGACCTCGGTGGCGGAGCCGGGCGCGCCGGTCGAGATCCGCTTGCCCTTCATGTCCGTCAGGCTCTTGATGCCGGTCGCCGCCGTCGTGACCACCTGCATGCGGTTGGTATAGAGCACCGCGAGGGCACGCACCTTCACCGGCCGGCCGCGGAAGCGGTCCTCGCCGCGCACGGCATCCACGCTGGCATCGACCTGGGTGAAGACCAGCCCGACCCGGCCGGCACCCAGCAATTGGTTGTTGGCGACCGAGCCGCCGGTCACCTCCACCGTCGCGCTCATGCCCGGGATGGTCCGCGACAGGATATTCGCCAGACCGCCGCCCAGCGGATAATAGACGCCACCGGTGGTCCCGGTGGCGATGGCGAGCTGGCTGGCCTGGGCGCCGGCCAGCCGTGGCATCGCCAGCGTGGCGGCACCGGCGGCAAGCAGGCTGCGGCGGTTGAAGCCGTTCATTCGGTCGATCCTCCCGGGGATATTTGGCCCCGCAGACATAGCCAGGACCGGGCTGCGGCGAAAGCCCGGGGACTTGCGCCTGATCAAGGTGTGCGACCGCTCCGAAGCGCATCCTCCGGCCACCGCTTGAGGAGGAGATCGCCGTGAGCAACCTCACCGCCCGTGACCTGATGACCCCGGATGTCGTGACCGTGCCGCCCGAAACGCCGGTCCTCGCCGTCGCCCGGCTGCTGTCCGAGCGCGGCATCTCCGCCGTGCCCGTGCTGGATGCGCAGGGCCAGCTGCGCGGCATCGTGACCGAGGCCGACCTGATCCGCCGCCTGGCGGGGGAGGCGGATCGTCCCGCCGGCTGGCTCCGCGCCATCTTCGCCGATCCGGTCGCCCAGGCGGATCGCTATGCCCGTACCCATGGCGTCACCGCCGCCGATGTCATGACCGAAAGCGTGGTGACGGTGGCGGAAGCGGCGACCGCCGCCGAGATCGCGCATCTGATGGAGGACAAGGGCATCCGCCGCGTGCTGGTGGTGCAGGGGGGCCGGCTGCGCGGGCTGGTCAGCCGGGCGGACCTGCTGCGGGCCCTGGTGGCGCCGCCGCAGGCCGCCAGCGGCCTCTCCGACGAGCGTATCCGTGTCGCGGTGCTGGCGGCGATGCGCCGGAACCCTGGGCCGATACCTTCTACACCATGGTCGAGGTGGCCGAGGGCGTCGTCACCTTCCATGGCTTCATGCGCACCGAGGCGGTGAAGCGCGGGCTCCGCGTCCTCGCCGAGAACATCCCCGGCGTCACCCGGGTGGTCGACGAGACGCAGCCGATGCCGAACTACCTCTATATCGCGGCTTAGGCCCGCGGCGGCGGCTGCCGCAGCCCCACGAGGATCACCGCCCCGAGCGCCAGGAAGACCACCACCGTGGCCATCCCGGCCCGCTGGCTGCCGGTCACCGCCGTGACCGCGGCCAGCACCGCCGGGCCGAGGAAGCCGGTGACCCGGCCGCTCAGCGCGAAAAGCCCGAAATGCGCCGCCACCTCGTCCGGCGGCGCCAGCCGGGCCATCAGGGTCCGGCTGGCCGCCTGGGCCGGGCCGATGAAGATGCCCAAGGCCAGCGCCAGCGCCCAGAAGGCCGTCTTGCCCTCCGCCACCAGCAGCCCGCTGCTCAGCAGGATGAGCGCCACCAGCGCGACCATCACCACCCGCTTGGAGCCGACCCGGTCCTCGACCAGGCCGAAACCCGCGGCGCCCAGCCCCGCCGTCAGGTTCAGCGCGATGCCGAAGAGCAGGATCTCCTCGAAGCCCATGCCGAAGACGCCGGCGGCATAGATCGCGCCGAAGGCGAACAGCGTGTTCAGCCCATCGGTATAGAACAGCCGCGCCAGCAGGAAGCGCCCCATCACCGGGTTGCGCGGCAGCCGCCGCAGCACGCCGAGGATCTCGGCCAGCCCCGCCCGCGCCGCGGCGATCCAGCCCGGCTTCGCCCCGCCGGCATCGGGCAGGAACAGCAGCACCGGCCAGGCAAATACCGCGACCCAGAGCGCGGTCAGCAGCGCCGTCGCCCGCACATGCTCGGCGCTGCCGCGATCGAGGCCGAAGGGGGAGGGGTCCGGCTGCACCAGCAGCACCAGCGCCACCACCAGGCAGACCAGCCCCCCGGCATAGCCGAGGCCCCAGGCCAGGCCCGAGACCCGGCCGATCTCGGCCGGCGAGGCCACCTGCGGCAGCAGCGAATTGTAGAAGACGGTGCCCAGCTCGAAGGCGACGGTGGCGATCCCGACGCAGGTCAGGGCGTAAAGGGTGAAGGACGGGTCGGGCCGGGCGAACCAGATCCCGGCGGTCGCCAGCACCATGATGCCGGTGCAGGTGCCGAGCATCAGCCGCCGCCGCCCGCCGGCATCCGCCACGGCCCCCAGCAGCGGCGAGAGCAGGGCGATCGCCAGCCCCGCCGCCGTCTGCATCCAGCCCCATTGCGCCTGGCCCGTGGCGGCATCAGGGGCGATGCCCTTGCTGAAATAGGCGGCGATGACGAAGGTCGAGACCACCGTGGGGAAGGCGCTATTCGCCCAGTCGTACAGGGCCCAGGCCCAGGCCTTGCGGGTCATTCCTTGCGGCTCATGCGGCGATCGCCGGCGGCGGAAAATCGAGGGCCATGGCTGTCTCGTCCCAATGATGCCGCAGCTTCGCCCAATGCCCATTCGCCCCGGAGGGGCTCGGCAGGACAAAGATGCGGGCGAAATCCAAACCCGGCGCAGGCCGGTCCTGCGCGCCGAAGCCGAGGCCGAGCTTCGGCAGGCCGAGCGCCGCCGCCGCGGCCTCCTTGCTGGTGAAGGCGATCGCCCCTGGCCGCCAGCGGGCCATGGCCGCGCGGAAGCCTGCCGCATCGAAATCCTCGGGCAGCAGGTCGCGGTCCATGCCGCTCGCCGTCTTGCAGAGGTCGGTCAGGCCGATGCCGCCGCGCGCCAGGGCACGGTACTCGGCCGGCCGCAGCAGGCAGCGGGTGAAGCCCGCCGCATAGAGCGCCGCCCAGAAGCGATTGCCCCGGCCGGCGTAATAGGCGCCGATCCGCCGCGATTCATGGCTCGCCGCGGTGCCGCAGAAGACCAGGCGCAGGCCGGGCCGCAGCAGGTCCGGCAGGACGGGCGTCACGCCAGCGCCGCCAGCGCATGGGTGGCGACGCTGACGGCGGACAGGTCGCCGGCCATCGCCGCCTCCCGCGCCAGCGCCGCGACCGCCGCATCGGCCGGGGCACCGCCGTGCAGCCGGGCCGCCGCCAGCCGCGCCTGGATGGCGCCGAGCTCGCCCAGCAGGGCGGCCCTTGCCCTGGGACCGAAGGCGCCCGGGGCCGGGGCCATCGCCGCCGCCTGCCGCAGCGCCTCGATCTGGAACTCGGCCCCGACCGCCTTCCAGCCCGCCGCCGCCACATCCGGCGCGGCGCCGGCCTCGGCGGCCAGCCGCAGGATCATCGGCGCCGCCGCCAGGCCCGGCGCCGCGGCGGCCAGGGCGATGGCCGCCTCCGGCAGCCCGGCCGCCCGCCAGGGTGCGGCATCCAGGCCCGGCTCGGTCGCCGCGACCAGCGCGGCGATGCCCGGCCGCAGCGCCGCCAGCGCCGCCTCCAGCGGCCGCGGCGCCGCCAGCAGCCCGGGCGCCAGCTCCTCCTGCAGCCGCCGCAGCACCGCCAGCAGGTCGAGCCGCATCGCCGCCGGTGCCGCCGCCGCATCGGTCGCATCCGCCAGCGCCGGCAGGTCGAAGAGCGCCCCGGCCAGCCAGGCGGCCCGGGCCGCATCCGCCGGCGCCGCCTCCGCCACCAGCCGGCCGAGCCCGGCGCAGCCGAGCCGGTTGGCGACCTCGTTGGCGATGGCCGTCGCCACCAGCTCCCGCCGCAGCCGATGCCGGGCGATCAGCGTGGGGAAGCGCTCGCCCAGCGCGGCCGGGAAATAGGCGGTCAGCAGGGGCGCGAAGCCCGGGTCGTCCGGCAGGTCGCTCGCCTCGATGGCCTCGGTCAGCCAGAGCTTGGCAAGCGGCAGCAGGGCGCAGAGGGCAGGGCGGCTCAACGCCTCCCCGGCGGCGATCCGGCCGGCGAGGGTCGCGGCATCCGGCAGCCCGGCCACCGACCGGTCCAGCACCCCGGCCGCCTCCAGCTTCAGCATCAGCGCCGCCTGGGCCGGCAGGGCCGCGGCACCGGCCCGCTCCTCCAGGCTGATCGCCAGGGCCTGCTGCGCATTGTCGCGCAGGACCAGATGGCCGACCTCCTCGGTCATCGCCCCCAGCAGCGCATCCCGCTGGCTCCGGGTCAGCAGACCGGAGGCCTCGGCATCGGCCAGCAGGATCTTGATGTTCACCTCATGGTCGCTGGTGGAGACACCGGCCGAATTGTCCAGCGCATCGGTATTGAGCCGCCCGCCCGCCGCGGCGATCTCGACCCGCCCGGCCTGGGTCACCGCGAGGTTGGCGCCTTCGCCGACCACCTTCGCCCGCACCTCTCGGCCATCGACCCGCAGCGCGTCATTGGCCCGGTCGCCGGCCTCGGCCTGGCTCTCGCCGCTGGCCTTCACATAAGTGCCGATGCCGCCGAAGTAGAGCAGGTCCACCGGCGCCCGCAGGATGGCCTGCATCAGCTCCGCCGGCGTCACCCGCTCCGCCTCCAGCCCCAGCAGCGCCCGCACCTCGGGCGAGACCGGGATGGTCTTCAGGCTGCGGGCGAAGACCCCACCGCCGGGCGAGATCAGCGCCGCGTCGTAATCCGCCCAGGAGGAGCGGGGCAGGGCGAAAAGCCGTGTCCGCTCGGCGAAGCCCGCGGCCGGATCCGGCGCGGGGTCGAGGAAGATGTGCCGGTGGTCGAAGGCGGCGACCAGCTTGGTATGCCGGCTGATCAGCAGCCCATTGCCGAAGACGTCGCCCGACATGTCGCCGACGCCGGCGCAGGTGAAATCCTCGGCGAGGATGTCGTGCCCCAGCTCGGCGAAATGCCGCGCCACCATCACCCAGGCGCCGCGCGCGGTGATGCCCATGCCCTTGTGGTCGTAGCCGGCCGAGCCGCCGCTGGCGAAGGCATCGCCCAGCCAGAAGCCATAGTCCGCCGCCAGCCCATTGGCGATGTCGGAAAAGGTGGCGGTCCCCTTGTCGGCGGCGACGACCATGTAGGGGTCGTCCGCATCGCGCCGCACCACGCGCGGCGGCGGCACCACGCCGGCCTCGTTCAGGTTGTCGGTGATGTCGAGCAGCCCGCTGACCAGGATGCGGTAGCAGGCGACGCCTTCGGCCTGGAAGGCCTCCCGCTCCGTTGGGATCCGCTTCAGCACGAAGCCGCCCTTCGCCCCGGTCGGCACGATGACCACGTTCTTCACCCGCTGGGCCTTCATCAGCCCGAGGATCTCGGTGCGGAAATCCTCCCGCCGGTCGGACCAGCGGATGCCGCCGCGCGCCACCGGCCCGGCGCGCAGATGCACGCCTTCCATGCGCGGCGAATGCACGAAGACCTCCCGCCAGGGGCGCGGCGCCGGCATCTCGCCGGCCGCGGCGCTGTCGATCTTCAGCGAGAGATAGGGCTTGCCCTGGAAGTAATTGGTCCGCAGCAGCGCGCCCAGCACCTGATGCAGGCGCGACAGGATGCGGTCCTCGTCCGGGCTTTCCACCGCCGCCAGCCGCGTCGTCCAGGCCGCATCCAGCGCGGCCTCGTCCCCGCGCGGCCGGTCCGGGTCGAAGCGGGCCTGGAAGAGGTCGACCAGCAGCCGCGCCGCCGCCGGATGCGCCGCCAGCGCCGCCTCCACGCTCCCCTGCGCGAAGCCGAAGCCCACCTGCTTCAGCCAGCGGTACATCGCCCGCAGCAGCCAGCATTCCCGCCAGTCCAGCCCGGCGCGCAGCACCAGCCGGTTGAAGCCATCCGCCTCCGCCCGGCCGTCCAGCAGCGCCGCCAGGGCCTCGAGCAAGGCCGGGAAGCGCGCCTCCTCCGCCGCGGCGCCCGGCGCCAGGGTGAAGACATGCAGCACCACCGGCGTATCGCCGGTGGGCGAGAGCCGATGCGGGATCTCCTCGATCGCCCGCAGGTCGAGGCTCTCGAACAGCGGCAGCGCATCCGCGAGCGGCAGGGGCCCGCCGGGATTGGCCAGCCGCAGGACCAGCTCCGTCGTGCCGGGCTGGCGCAGCAGGGCCGCGGCGGGGCGTCCCTCGGCCAGCGCCCGCTCGGCCAGGGCCAGGTCGGCGGCGCCCTCGGCCCCGGTGGTCGCCTCCCGATAGGCGGCGGGGAAGGCATCGCGCCAGCGGGCCAGGCTGGCCGCCGCCGCGGCCTCGCCCCGTTCGGCCACCAGCGCTTCGGCCAGCCGGTCCTGGAAGCCGCGGGCGGCCTGGGCGATCGCCGCCTCCAGCGCCGCCGCATCCACAGACCGGGGCTGATCGGGGTCGGTGCCGATGATGTAGTGGACCCGCGCCAGCGGCGCGTCGCCGAGGGCGATGTACCAGGCGCTCAGCCTTCCGCCGAAGGCCCGCGCCAGCATCGCCCCGACCCGTTCGCGCAGCCGCGTGTCGAAGGTATCCCGCGGCAGCCAGGCGATGGCCGAGACGAAGCGGCGGAAGGGATCGTGCCGCAGCACCAGCGCCGGGCGCGGGCGGATCTGCAGGTCCAGCGCCCGCCGTGCCGCGGCCAGGATCTCCGCCTCCGGCGCCTGGAACAGCTCGTCGCGCGGCCAGGTATCGAGGATGTTGCGCAGCGCCCGGCCGTCATGCGCCTCCGGGTCGTAGCCGGCGGCGGCCAGGATGCGCGCCACCTTCTCGGCCAGCAGCGGGATGCTGCGCGGGTTGCGGTTGTAGGCGCTGGCGGCAAACAGCCCGAGGAAGAGCCGCAGCCCCGCGACCTGCCCATCCGGCCCGGGGATCTGCGTCACCACCACATCGGCATGCTGCGGCCGATGCACCGTGCTCCGCATGTTGGCCTTGGCGACGGTCACCGCGGCGGCCGCGGCCAGGGCCTCCCGCAGCGGTGGCGGCAGGCTTCCGGGGTCGCGCAGCACGTCGAAGACCGGCAGCGTCGTGTCCCGCAGCAGGCCGAGGTTCTCGGCATCCACCGGGGCGAGGCCGCCCGCCGCCGTCAGCGCCAGGCGGCGATGCCCGAGCAGGACGTAATTCTCCTCCGCCAGCCAGCGCAGGAAGCCGATGGCCCCCGGTTCGGCACGCGGCGCCACCTCGGCCTCGGCCCCGCGCAGCAGGCCGGCCATGGCGGGGAAATCGGCGACCGCGATGCGGGTATCCGCCAGTGCCTTGGCCAGCGCCGCCTGCAGGGCCGGCCAGTCATCCGCGGCCGCCGCCGGCTGGCCGGGCAGCATGGTGGCGGGGGCGGCGCCGAGGGTGATACGCATCATGCTTTCGGCTGCGGTCCCGGCGGGCGCACTGCCCGGGCCTTCCTCCAGCGCCAGCAGCGCCCCCGCCGCATCGCGCCGCACCGCCAGCACCGGATGCAGCAATTGCCGCACCACCCGGCCCTGCCGCGCCAGGGCCCCCAGCACGCTGTCCACCAGGAAGGGCATGTCGTCGGTGACGACCTCGGCGACGGCATGGGCGCCCTGGCCGGGTGCGGGGGGCAGGACGCGCAGCCGGGTTATGCCCGGCGGCCGGTCCTGCGCCAGGGCAAACAGGCTGGCGGCGGCGGCGGCCATGCCCTCGGGCGCGGCCAGCTCGGCGCTCGGCACCTCGGCATGCAGGCGGCGCAGCAGCACCGCCGCATCGGCCGGCAGCCCGGGCGCGAGCCGATGCAGGGCTTCCTCCGCCAGGTGCAGCAACTCCAGCCGGCCGGGCTCGTTCATTACGCAATTCCTCCTTCGCCAGCGGCATCCTTCGCGGGATCGGCCGGCGGCGGCAAGCGTCCTCTCCGGGAGGGGCCGGGTCCGCCGATGAGGCACCGACCCGCGAAATGAGACCGAGGTTGAATTTAGTGAGAGTGTGCCACCAGGAGTTGCATTTGATCCGGCCATGAGTAATATGCTGAGGACGATACAACTCAGGGTTCGAAAACCGAGGCCTAGCTCTGGAGACCCCCATGCCCGGCCCGCATCGCAGATCCAGTGCCCCCTCCGCCGCTGCCGAGGCGGAGCGCCGCAACCACCGATGGCAGGGGCCTTCCCTGGACCTGCTTGATTCCCCCACCTGGCTGCAGCGGGAGGCCCGGGTCCGCGGCTTCGGCGCAGGCGCGGCCCCCCCGATCCCGATCGACACCATCGCCCTGGCCCTGGCCGCCGATACGCGCCATGCCCGCCGCGAGGCCTGGCTCGGCGTCCTGCTCGGCCTTGGTGCCGTGGCCCTGATGGTCCAGGGCTGGTTCCTGCCCCTCCTGGCGGCCGCCTTCGTCGCCGCGCCGGTGGTCGGGGTGACCCTCGCCATGCTGGATGGCCGCGTGGAGCGCTGAGGCGCTTGCCCTCTCGGCCGTCCCCTTGCGGCACGGCATCTGCTACATGGGGCAGGCCATGACCCTGACCCTCGCCGACCTGCTCGCCCCCGTCACGCCCGAGCAATTCTTCGCCGAATACCACGACCGCAAGCCGCTGCATGTCCGCGGGGGGCTGGCGAAATTCGCCCAGGTGCTGTCCTGGCGCCAGATCAACCGGCTGCTCGACATGACGCATATCTGGTCCGGCCATTCGCTGCAGCTGGTCATGGATGGCACGCCCGTCCCGCCCGAGCAGTATTGCGGCCGCGCCACCAGCCGCGACAATGCCCAGGTGCTGCAGCCCGAGGCCGCCAAGGTGCGGGACTGGGTCAGGCGCGGCGCCTCCGTCGTCATGAACGACGTCGACAGCCTCACCCCCGGCCTCGCCGCCGTCTCCGCTGCGCTGGAGGACGCCGGGCTCGGGAAGGCCCAAGGCAACGTCTATATCTCCTGGAAGAGCCACAAGGCCTTCCCCGCCCATTACGACACGCATGAGGTCTGGGCGGTGCAGGTGGAGGGCGAGAAGACCTGGAACCTCTGGGAAGGCCGCGCCGACTGGCCGATCGCCCATCCGGTCTTCCGCAGCCAGTCCCAGGCGCAGCACGAACAGGCCAAGGGCCGCATCCGGGAACGGGTGCTGATGCTGCCCGGCGACCTGCTGTATCTGCCGCGCGGCTGGTATCACGATGCCCTGGCCGAGGCACCGGCCTCCGTCCATATCGCCTATGGCGTCCATGCGCCGCTCGGGATGGACCTGCTGAACATCCTGCTGGAGCGGGCGCTGTATGACACCGAATTCCGCAAGCCGCTGCCACGTCAGGACGGCAGCGCCGCCGCCCGATTCGCCCTCACCAGCCGGGCCGGCGCGCTCGGCCAAAGGCTTGCCGAACTCTGCCGGGAGCCGAAGGTGATGGAGGTGCTGGAGCGCTTCGTGGCGGACTACCGCTTCTCCCGTGGCGGCAACGACCTGCTGGCCGCGCGCGGCATCGCCCCGGCCGCCGGGGCGGCGACCGATGCCGAGGCACCCAGCTGGAAGGTGCTGGCCGTGGGCACCAGGCCGGTGCGGCGCGGTGCCGATTGGCTGCTGAAGACCGGCCAGGGAACCATGCCCCTGCAGGGGGCGGAGGTCGAGGCGGCCGGCTGGGTCCTGGCTCGGCCCGAGGTGGCGGAGGCCGAGCTGCGCGCCGCCCATCCGGGCATCGATGCTGCGGCCCTGCTGGGGCGGCTGCGCGACGCCGGCCTGCTGGTGGCGGCGTGATCCACCTCCTGCTGGCGGTCCCGCTCGCCCTGATGGTGCTGCCCGGCCGCGCCACCGCCCAGGTGCGGCCCTTCACCTGCGTCGGCGCCGAGCAATTGGAGGATGACGTCTTCGCCATCCCCTTCGCCCGCGGGGCCGCCGCCCCGAGCGATGCCGCCCGCGCCAACCTGGCCGCGGTGGTCGAGCGGGCGAAGCAGGCCCCGGACCGGATGCTTTGCGTCCTCGGCCATGCCGGCCCGCAGGAGGGTGGCGCCCAGGCCGGCATCGCGCTGGCCGCCAAGCGGGCCGGGGCGGTGGCGACGGCGCTGGCGCAGCAGGGGGTGGAACGCGACCGGATCCGCGCCGAGGCCCGCCGCGCCGCCTTCGCCCGCGGCGTGGTCCCGGCCGAGCGCAGCGTGACGGTCGTGCTGCTGCCGCCCTAAGGCTTGGCGGCCTCCCAGGCCTCCCAGCCGCGGCGACGCAACTCGCAGGCGGGGCAGTTGCCGCAGCCATAGCCCCAGGGGTGCCGCTGGCTGCGGTCGCCGAGGTAGCAGCTATGGGTATCCTCCAGCACCGCTTCCACCAGCGCGGTGCCGCCCAGCGCCTCGGCCAGCGCCCAGGTCGCCGCCTTGTCCCGCCACATCAGCGGCGTATGGATGACGAAGCGGCGCTCCATGCCGAGGTTCAGCGCCACCTGCAGCGCCTTCATCGTATCGTCGCGGCAATCGGGGTAGCCGGAGTAGTCCGTCTCGCAGACCCCCGTCACCAGGTGCCGGTGCCCGCGCCGATAGGCCAGCGCCGCGGCGAAGCTCATGAAGATCAGGTTCCGCCCTGGCACGAAGCTGGTGGGCAGGCCATGCGCGCCCATCTCGATCGCGGTATCCCGGGTGAGGGCGGTATCGGAGACCGCCCGCAGCGCCTCCAGCGGCAGGCTGTGGTCTTCCGCCAGCTTCGCCGCCCAGGCGGGGAAGGCGGCCGCGATCCGGTCGCGGAAGACCGCGCGGCATTCCAGCTCCACCTTGTGCCGCTGGCCGTAGTCGAAGCCCAGCGTCTCCACCCGGTCGAAGCGGTCCAGCGCCCAGGCGAGGCAGGTGGCGGAATCCTGGCCGCCGCTGAACAGGACCAATGCGCTCTCGCTCATGCCGCCTCCAATCGTCCGGCCGCCCAGCGGGCGGCTTCCGCCACCACCGGGTCGGCATCCTCCGCCAGGGCCTGGGCCGTGGCCCGCAGCGCCGGGGAGGCCGAATTGCCGATCGCCACCAGCACGTTGCGCACGAAGCGGTCGCGGCCGATGCGCTTGACCGGGCTGGCGGTGAACAACGCCCGGAAGCCCGCATCGTCCAGCATCGCCAGCTCCGCCAGCCGCGGCGCCGTCAGGCTGGCGCGCGGGGCGAAGGCGGGCTCGCTGTGCGCCGCGGCGAATTTGTTCCAGGGGCAGACCGCGAGGCAATCGTCGCAGCCATAGATGCGGTTGCCCATGGCCACCCGGTGCTCCTCCGGGATCGGCCCGCGGTGCTCGATGGTCAAATAGCTGATGCAGCGTCGCGCATCCAGCCGGTAGGGGGCCGGGAAGGCCGCGGTCGGGCAGCTGTCGAGGCAGGCGCGGCAGCGGCCGCAATGGTCGGTCTCGGGCAGGGCGGGCGGCAGCGCCAGGGTGGTGTAGATCTCGCCCAGGAACAGCCAGGAGCCGAATTCGCGGCTGACCAGGTTGGTGTGCTTGCCCTGCCAGCCGAGGCCCGCCTGCTGCGCCAGCGGCTTCTCCAGCACCGGCGCGGTATCGACGAAGACCTTGAGCTCGCCGCCCTGCTGCGCGATCAGCCAGCGGGCGAGCGCCTTCAGCCGCGACTTCACCAGCTCATGGTAGTCCCGGTTGCGGGCATAGACGCTGATGCTGCCGCGCTCCCGCTGCGCCAGCACGGCCAGCGGGTCCTCCTCCGGCCCGTAGTTCAGCCCGAGCGAGATCACGCTCACCGCCTCCGGCCAGAGCGCCTTCGGCTGCGCCCGCTGTGCCGCGCGGTCCGCCAGCCAGCCCATCTCCCCCTGCATCCCGGCGGCGAGGAAGGCATCCAGCCGTGCCCGGGCCTCGGGCGGCAGCCGCGCCTCGGTGAAGCCGATGCTGCTGAAGCCGAGGCGGAGCGCCTCGGCCCGGATGCTGGCGATGATGTCCACGGGGGCTTCTACCATTCTTGCCGGCGGATGCGGACCCGTCCGATCCGCGCTAGACCCGTGCCATGCTCCTGCCCGTGACCGGGGACCATGGCGTCCTGCTCGATCTCCGCTACGCGACGGCCGACAACCTCACCGGCCGGCCGATCTATCACCGGCCGGTGGCGCTGCTGCGGCCGGCGGCGCATGCGGCGCTGCTGCTGGCGGTGGCCCGGGCGCGGGCGCTCGGGCTGGTGCTGATCATATTCGACGCCTTCCGCCCGCTCGACGCGCAATGGGCGCTGTGGCGGGCGCTGCCCGACCCGGTCTTCGTCGCCGACCCGCGCGACGGCTCGGGGATGCATCCGCGTGGCGTGGCGGTGGACCTGACCCTGGCCGACGCCGCCAGCGGCGCAGCGCTCGACATGGGCACCGGCTTCGACAGCATGCTGCCGCAATCGGCGCAGACGGCGCTGGATCTGCCGGCCGAGGCGATCCGGCATCGGGCGCTGCTGCTCGGCATCATGGCGGCCAGCGGCTGGGCCCATATCGAGTCCGAGTGGTGGCATTACGAGCTGCCCGGCCAGGACCAGGTCCCGCAACTCTGGGCCGCGGATGCGCCCGAAGGACCGATGGACCCTCAGCCGCGCCCGCGGTAGGGCGGCACGCCCTGCTCCGGCACCCAGACACCCTCGGGTGCCGCACCGGATTGCCAGAAGACGTCGATGGGAATGCCGCCGCGCGGGTACCAGTAGCCACCGATCCGCAGCCAGACCGGCGAGAGCTCCTCCACCAGCCGCCGGGCGATCGCCACGGTGCAGGCCTCGTGGAAGGCGCCATGGTTGCGGAAGGCGCCGAGGTAGAGCTTCAGCGACTTGCTCTCCACCAGCCAATCCGCCGGCACGTAGTCGATCACCAGATGGGCGAAATCCGGCTGCCCCGTCATGGGGCAGAGGCTGGTGAATTCCGGCGCGGTGAAGCGCACGCAGTATCGGTAGCCCGGATGCGGGTTCGGCACCCGCTCCAGCCGTGCCGCCTCCGGGCTGGCCGGCAGGCTGGCGCCATGCCCGAGCAGGGTGAGGCCGCTGGTATCGGTCGTCGCTTCGCCGGTCATTCCGTCGCCTCCGGTGCCCAGGCCGCCTGCAGGGCCGCCGCATGCGCCGCGAAGCGCCCGGCCAATATGGCCTCCCGAACCCCGCGCATCAGGTCCTGATAATATTGAATATTGTGCCAGGTCAGCAGCATCGGCCCGAGCATCTCCTCCGCCTTCAGCAGGTGATGCACATAGGCCCGGGAATGCCGGGCGCAGGCCGGGCAGCCGCAAGCGGGATCGATCGGCCCGCCGTCGTCGGCATGCCGGGCATTGCGCATGTTCAGCACGCCCCGGCTGGTATAGGCGCGGCCGGTGCGGCCGGATCGCGTCGGGATGACGCAGTCGAACATGTCGATCCCCCGCGCGACGGCGCCGACCAGGTCGGCCGGCGTACCCACCCCCATCAGGTAGCGCGGCGCCTCCCGCGGCAGCAGCGGCGTGGTCACGTCGAGCGTGGCGAACATCGCCGCCTGGCCCTCGCCGACCGCGAGCCCGCCCACCGCATAGCCCTCGAAGCCCACCGCGGTCAGCGCCGCGACGCTCTCGGCCCGAAGCGCGGCGAAGGTGCTGCCCTGGACGATGCCGAAGAGCCCATGCCCCTCCCGCGGGACGAAGGCTTCGCGGGACCGCGCCGCCCAGCGCATGGACAGCCGCATCGAGGTCGCCGCCTGCTCCTCCGTCGCCGGGAAGGGCGTGCATTCGTCGAAGCACATGGTCACATCGGCGCCCAGCAGGTGCTGGATCTCTATGCTGCGTTCCGGCGTCAGCCGGTGCTTGCTGCCATCGAGATGGCTGCGGAAGGTGACGCCATCGGCATCCATGGTCCGCAGCTCGGACAGGCTCATCACCTGGTAGCCGCCACTGTCGGTCAGGATCGGCCCCTGCCAGTCCATGAACCGGTGCAGCCCGCCGAGCCGGGCGATGCGCTCCGCCCCCGGCCGCAGCATCAGGTGGTAGGTATTGCCCAGTACCATGCGCGCCCGGGTCGCCCGCACCGCATCGGCGGTCATCGCCTTGACGGTGCCGGCGGTGCCGACCGGCATGAAGACCGGCGTCGGCACCTCGCCATGGGCGGTATGCAGCACCCCGGCGCGGGCGGCGCCATCCTCGGCCGAACGGGTCCAGTGCAGGGTCACGCCATATCCTCGCGGTGCAGCAGACTGCCGTCACCATAGCTGTAGAAGCGGTAGCCGGCGGCGATGGCGTGTTCATAGGCCGCGCGCATCCGCGCCGTGCCGGCGAAGGCCGAGACCAGCATGAACAGCGTGCTGCGCGGCAGGTGGAAATTGGTCAGCAGCAGGTCGGCGCTGCGGAAGCGATGCCCCGGCAGCAGGAAGATATCGGTCAGCCCGCGGAAGGGGGCCACTACGCCATCCGCCCCGACCGCCGCTTCCAGCAGCCGCAGCGCGGTGGTGCCGAGCGCCACAACCCGCCCGCCGGCCGCCCGCGCCGCGGCGATGGCGGCGGCCGCCTCCGCCGTCACCTCGCCCCATTCCGGGTGCAGCTTGTGGCTGCGCGGGTCTTCCGCCCGCATCGGGAGGAAGGTTCCGGCGCCGACATGCAGCGTGACGGTCGCCCGGCCCACGCCGCGCGCTTCGAGCGCCGCGACCAAGTCCGGGGTGAAATGCAGGCTGGCGGTCGGGGCCGCCACCGCGCCGGGCCGGGCGGCGAAGACCGCCTGGTAATCCGCCTTGTCTTCGGGCCGTGGCCCATCCGGACGGGCGATATAGGGGGGCAGCGGGATCTCCCCCGCCTGCTCCAGCGCCTCGGCCAGTCGCGTCGGGTCGGGCCCGAAGTCCAGCCGCACCGTGCCGCCTTCCAGCCGCTCCAGCACCCGGGCGGAAAGCCCGGCGCCCTCGATCGCCACGTCGTCGCCCGGCCGCAGCCGCCGGGCATTGCGCACCAGGGCTTCCCAGATCCCGCCGCCCTCGTTGCGGTTCAGCATGATCTCGACCGCGGCCTCGCCCCGGCGGCCGCGCAGCCGGGCCGGTATCACCTTGGTATCGTTCACCACCAGGATGTCGCCGGGCCGCAGCAACCCCGGCAGGTCGCGCATGACCCGGTCCTCGGGCGCCGTGCCGCCGACCACCAGCAGCCGCGCCGCGTCGCGCGGCCGGGCCGGGGCCTGGGCGATCAGCGCCTCGGGCAGGGCGAAGTCGAAGTCATCGGTGCGGAGCGGCGGGGGAGGGGACACGCGGGGGCCGGTAGCGCGGCAGCGGCCATAAGGCAACAGCGGGGCCGAACCGGTATCGTCACTGGTCCGGCCGGGCGGCGGGGCATAGGCTTCCCGCATGCGCGCACTTCTCCTCCTGCTGCTTCTCGCCCTGCCCGCCACGGCCGGCGCCCAGCCCTTCCGCTTCGTCGCCTTCGGCGACATGCCCTATTGCAACGGCCGGGACGAGGCGGCCTGCGCCGGCGAACTCGCGCGGGTCGAGGCGCTGACCGGCACGATCAATGCCGCATCGCCCGCCTTCAGCATCTTCCTCGGCGATACCAAGGGCGGCGCCGAGGCCTGCACCGATGCCATCATCATCGACCGCACCGCCGCCTGGATGAGCCGCCTCGCCGCGCCCCTGGTCTATACGCCGGGCGACAACGAATGGACGGATTGCTGGCAATCCCGCGCCGGTGGCTGGGACCCGCTGGACCGGCTCCGCCTGCTGCGCGGGCACTTCTTCGCCCAGCCGCGCAGCCTGGGCCAGGCGACCATGCCGCTGATCCGCCAGGCCGATGCCGACCCGGCCCATCGGCTCTATGTCGAGAATGCCCGCTGGGACCGCGGCGGCGTCACCTTCCTCACGGTGCATGTCCCCGGCTCCGACAACAACCGGCCGCTCGACCGCGACCCGGCGCTGCCGCCCGGCGCCGCGGCGGAATACCCGGCACGGGATGCCGCCAACCGTGCCTGGATCGAGGCCGGCTTCGCCGCCGCCACCGCCTCCGGCAGCCGGGCCGTCGTCGTCGCCCTGCAATCGGACATGTACTACCGGGACCGCTGCGGCCGCGGCCTCTTCGAGGGCCATCTGGTCACCCGCACCGCCCTGGCCCAGGCCGCCCGTGCCTTCGGCAAGCCGGTGCTGCTGCTGAACGGCGACAGCCATTTCTGGCTGCAGGACCACCCGGCCCCCGAGGCCCCCAACCTGATGCGCGTCATGGTCCCCGGCGACGGTGATACCCGCGCCGTGGTCGTCACCGTCGACCCCGCCGCCGCCGAGCCCTTCGGCTTCGCCCTCATCGGTCCGGACGACCGCGCGGCGCAGCCGGGCTGCGGTTAAATCCTTGCCCCTGCCGGGGATCGGCCTAGCATCCTCGCCACGCAAATCCGTGGAGCCACCTCATGCCGTTGGAATCGCTTGCCCCCCAGGACCTGGCCCTTGCCGACGAACGCTGGCAGGCCCGGGTCGATCTCGCCGCCGCGCATCGCCTGGCGGTGATGCACGGCTTCCATGAGGGCATCTTCAACCACCTGACGCTGCGCGTGCCCGGCGCCAACGACCGCTACTACCAGATCCCCTTCGGCACCCATTGGTCCGAGGTGACGGCGAGCTGCTTCATGGAAGTCGGCTACGACGGCACCCTGCTGGCCGGCGAGGGCGAGATCGAGCGTTCCGCCTATTGCATCCACGCGCCGATGCACAAGGCGCTCCCCACCGCCGCCGCGGTCTTCCACACCCACATGCCCTTCACCAGCGCCCTGTCGCGCCTCGAGGACCCGTCCATCCTGCCGATCGGCCAGACCGAGCTCGGCACCATGATGAACACCGCCTATGACCTGACCTATACCGGCCTCGCCTTCGAGCCCTCCGAGGGCGAGCGCCTGGCCGGCGTCATCGGCGACAAGACCATTCTCATCATGGCCAACCACGGCGTCGCCACCGTCGGCCGCACCGTCGCCGAGGCCTATGACCGGCTCTATTACATCGAGCGCGTGGCCCAGGTGCAGCTCTATGCCATGTGGACCGGCAAGCCGCTGCGCCACCTGCCGCAGGAGGTCATCGACGGCACCATCGCCAGCTTCAAGGCCTCCGGCCAGAAGTACGGCGGCCGGTCCAATGCGGACTGGCACTTCGCCGCGCTGAAGCGGATCCTCGACCGCAAGGAGCCCGACTACAAGGAGTAGCCCCCATACTGGCTGCCGCATGGCGGCCGTATGGACAAGACTAAACCTGCCTCACATCGATATGCGTCCCGAACGGGCCGCCGGAGCGCAATATCTCCGGCGGCGGCATCCCGCCGCAGATGAGGCAGACGACCATGCCGACAGCATCCGTCGGACATCCCTATCTCGATATCTTCAGCGCCAGCCTGGTGCCCCTCATGCCGCAAGGGCCCGGCCATACCCAGGACCCGCCGAGCCCCAGCCTGCTTCCCTTGCCGGCCGGCTCGGAGGAAGCCCGGCACCTGCTGGAACTGCTGCTCGGCGCCGATCATGCCCTGCGCGACGACCATGCCCGGGTGGCGGCCATCAACCTCGCCCTGGCCGAGACGCAGCTCCGGCTGCTGATCACCCACGAAGGCCTGACGCCGGCGCGGGAGACCGTGCTCTCGGGCCTGCATCTGGCGCAGGAGGAAGTGGCGGCAGGCCAGCCACGCCGGGCCATGGCGGCCCTGGGCAGCGCCGTCCGCGCCGCCCAGGCCGAGCGTCCCGCCTGAGGCCAGGGCTGAGGCCGGGCCGGCCTCAGCCGAGCTCGATCGCGTCCACTCGGTCCGGGTAGAAGGCGAGGTAGCCCTCGATCCCGGCCATGGCGGGGAAGGGGGCCTCGTAGCTCCAGACCGCATTCTCGGCCCGCTTCCCGCCGGCGGCGATGCTGTAGTAGCTCGCATCGCCCTTGTAGGGGCAATGGGTGCTGCGTGCGGTCTTCTTCAGCAGTGCCATGTTGGCATCGGCGCGGGGGATGTACTGCACCAGCGGGTAGCTCGCTTCCCGCAGGGTCACCGCCCGCGTCGTCTCGGCGACGACCTGGCCGCCGAGCAGGACCCGGACCTGCTGCGGCGTGGGCGTGATGCTGATGGGATGGTCGGGGCCTGGCAGCTTCATGCGGGCTCTCCTGGATCGAGGGTCTGGGTCGCGGTCGCCTCCTCGGCGATCAGCGCCCAGGAATAGCGCATCGGCGCCATCCGGCAGCCGGACCAGAGGCCGTTCTGATCGGCGTAATGCGGGCTGCCGGGCCGGCCCGAGACGCCGTGGAACACCGCCCAGAGGCTGTTGTCCCAATCCCCGACGTCGAAGGCATAGCGCGCCAGCGCGCCATAGGTGGCCGCCGGCCCGGCTGAGGGCAAGAGCCCGATGGCCTGCACCGTATCGCCATCCCCCGGCACCGGCAGCGAAGCCGGGTCCAGCCCGGCCCCGGGGAAGAGTGCCGAGAGCGGATGGCTGAACCGCGGCTGATGCACCCGGCCCCAGAGCTGCCGCGGCCCCGCGGCGCGGTCCAGCGCCTCGCCCAGGGCCTCGTCCCAGCTCCAGCCGCCCAGCAGCGCGGCGTCGTCGTTCCGCAACAGGGTCGGCAGGCACCACCAGAGCTGGTTCTGCGGCACGATCCCCGGCGCGACCGAGAGGTAGGGGTGCCCCGCCAGCGCCGCCAGCCCGCTCCGCTCGGCGAGCACCGCGGTCAGCGCCCGGCGCAGCGCGTTGTAGCCCTCGGCCGCCGTGCTGCCCTCCGCCATCTGCCCGTCCCAGGCGAGCAGCATGTCCCGCAGCGCCGCTGCCGGCCCCGCCGGCTCGGGCAGCGCCGCCAGCCTGTCCCGTAGCAGCGCCGCATGCGGGGAAAGCACGTCGGCATGGATCACCGCCGCCCCGGCCGCGGTGCCGGAAGCCCCGAGTTCGATCAGCGCGGCGATGCGCTGCGCCCGGTAGGGCGGATGGCAATCGGTGCAGAGGTAGTCCGGATGATCATCCGCCACGACCCGGTTGTTGGCGGTGACGATGACGCCGCCCGGCGGGTCGATCACCCGCGGCATGGCCTCGAAGGGGATCCAGCCTTCCCATTCGTGTTCCCCGGTCCAGCCCGGTACCGGCAGCCAGCCATTGGCCCGCGGCCGCCGCGGCATGGTCGCCCGCACGAGCTGGCCGATATGCCCGGCGGTATCCGCCGCGACCAGGTTGTGGTCGATCAGCCCCCAGCCGCGCGTCGCCTCGTACAGTTCCTGGACCGATCCGGCGCGGAGCAGCCGCGGCAGGCAGTCGAAGGAGAAATCCGTTTCCGCCGTCTGCACGGTGCGCAGCGTCAGTGCGGTACCCCTGGCCGGATCGCCGGCGATGACGGCGCCATGATGCGTCTCGATCACCGCGATCCGCCGCGGCGCCTCGCCGCGCACCGCGATCTCCTCCTCCCGCCGCGTCGTCGGATGCCAGGCGCCACGGAAGCGGTAGTGCGCCGCCCCGGCGTCGAAGCGCTCCACAAACAGGTCGAAGAGATCCATGAAGGCATGGGTGACGCACCAGGCGACCTTGCCGTTATGGGCGAAATGCGGAAAGGCCGGCACGCCGGGCACGGTCAGGCCGATGGCATCGAAGGCGTCGCAGGCGATGTGGTGCTGCGCATACATGTTGGGGATCTCGAAGACCCGGTGCGGGTCGCCCGCCAGGACCGGCCGGCCGGTATCGCTGCGCCCCGGCCCCAGCACCCAGTTGTTGCTGCCACCGCCCGCCGCATCGGGCGCCGCCGCTTCCAGCAGCGCCGCGACGCTCGGCGCCAGCTCGGCCAGCGTCGCCTCCCAGCGCTTCGCCTCGACGCCGGGCGGGATGATCAGCGCATCGAGGCCGCCGTCGTCGTAGCGCAGCTTGCCAACCTGCTCGGCGCCCACCACCGGCAGCGCCGCCGCCCGCCACAGCTTGAACCAGACCGAGCCCATCAGCAGCCCGAGGCGGCGCATCACCGCGATGCTCTGCCAGCCCTCCCAGCGCTCCGGCACCGCGTCCAGCAGCGCGTATTCCACCGGCAGCGGCGTGGCGCTGACGATCAGCGCATTCACCCCCGCCGCATAGCGGTCGAGCATCGCCCGCGTCTCCGGTGCCGCGGCCTCGTAGTCGCGGCGCGAGGCCCGCTCGACGCCGAGCCGGCGGGAGAGCGCATCCTGCTCGAAGGCGGCGGCGCCGAGGAATTCGGCCGCCCGCCCGGTCGCCCGCCGCCGGGTCAGGTCCATCTGGAAGAGCCGGTCCTGCGCATGGACGAAGCCCAGGGCGAACCAGGCATCCTGCGCGGTTTCGGCGCGGAGATGCGGCACCCCCTGGGCATCCCGCTGCACCGTCACCGGCGCCGCCAGCCCCGGCACGGTGAGAGTCCCATCCAATTCCGGCAGATGCGCCGCGAGATCGATCATAACCCTCACTCCACCCTGATGCCCTGCGGCCGGATCAAGCCATCCGGCACCAGGGCAAGCCCCCGCAGCTTCGCCGCCGTGCCAAAGAACCACACGGGGTGCCACAGATAGATATACGGCCGGTCCGCCAGCAGCAGCCGCATGGCCTCCGCATAGGCCGCCTGCCGCGCCGCCGGCGCCACCTGGGAGCGGCCCGCCCGCAGCGCCGCATCCACCGCCGGGCTGCAGTACTTGCCGCCGTTCAGTGCCTCGCCGCAGGCATTGAAGCCCCAGAGGTTCTGGTCGATGTCGGTTCGCCCGGACCAGGCGATGATCAGGCTCTCGAATTCCCCCGCCGTCCATTGCCGCAGCAGGGTCGCCACCTCGATCACCTGCAGCTGGAGGTCGATCCCGGCCTCCGCCGCCATGGCCTGGATGACCTCGGCCGCCTGGACGTATTCGGTGGTATTGGGCACCGACATCCGCACCCGCGGCCGGCCGCCGATCGCTTGCACCAAGGTTTTGGCCCGCGCCAGGTCCCGGCCCGGTGACGGCAGCGCCGCGACATGCTGCGGATGCCCGGGCGGTACCGACTGGTTGCCCGGCAGGTAGAGACCCTCGAAGGCCACCCGGTTCAGCACGTCGCGGTCGATCGCCAACTCCAGCGCCTCCCGCAGCCGCGGATCGCGGCCGATCGGGCTTTCCGCCGCCGGGCCATTGGCCATGTTCACCGCGACATAGACGCTGGCGAGGCTCGCCACCTGCCGCACCGCCACCCGCCGGTCCCGCCGCAGCTCGTCGACGTCGCTCGGCAGCACCCGCTCGATGATGTCGAGCTGCCCGGCGCGGAGGTTGGCCGCCCGCACGGTGGTATCCGAAATCGGTCGGAAGACCACCCGGTCGACATGGATGCGCGCCGCGTCCCAGTAGCCGTCGAAGCGCTCCAGCTCGATCCGGTCCTGCGCCACCCGCCGGACGAAGCGGAACGGCCCGGCGCAGGCCGGCGCCCGGGCGAATTCCGCCCCCGTCACCGCCGCCCGGCGCGGCGAGACGATCATCCCCGCCCGGTCCGACAGCGCCGCCAGCAAGGGCGCGAAGGGCTCGCTGAGCGCGATCCGCACCGTCAGCGGCCCGGTCGCCACCACCTCCCGCACCGGCCCCAGCTCGCCGCGGCGGGTCGAGCCCGGGGTCCTCAGGTGCCGCTCCAGCGAGGCGACCACCGCCGCCGCATCCATCTCCGCGCCGTCGTGGAAGCGCACGCCGGGGCGCAGCTCCAGCACCAGCGCCAGCCCATCGGCCTCCCAGCGCCAGGCGGTGGCGAGCTGCGGCACGATGGCCAACTTCTCATCGATGTCGAGCAGCTTGTCGCAGAGACTCGCAAAAACCTGCCGCCCGGCGACGCTGCGCGACAGGGTCGGGTCCAGCACGTCGGGATCGCTGGCGATGCCGATCCGCAGCACCGTCTCCGCCGAGGCCGGCGCGGCGAGCAGCATCAGGGCAAGCAGCAGGCGGCGCATGGCGATCCCCCCTCGGGCAGGGGTGCAGCCTCGCGGCATCGCGGGCGGGCGGCAAGGGGGGGGCGGCTCCCCCGCCCGGCGGAACTGCGCCATCATGCGGCATCCTCCGGAGAGCATCGACCATGGACCAGCTGCCCAACTCGCGGGATGCCGCGCTCCGCCGCCGCGCCGGCGCCGTCATCCCCGGCGGCCTCTGGGGCCATCTCGACGCCGGCCGGCTGCCCGCCGGCTATCCGCAATACTACCAGCGCGCCGAGGGCTGCCGGCTGACCGATGTCGACGGCCATACCGTCATCGACTTCATGTGCAGCTGGGGCCCCATCGTGCTCGGCCACCAAAACCCCGCAGTGGAGCAAGCCGCCGCCCGCCAGGCGGCGCAGGGCGATGCCATGAACGGCCCGGCCGCGGTGCTGGTCGAGCTGGCCGAGACCATGGTGGCGCAGATCCCCGCCGCCGACTGGTGCCTCTTCGAGAAGAACGGGACGGATGCCACCACCGCCTGCGTCACCATCGCCCGGGCCGGCACCGGCCGGCGCAAGATCCTCGCCGCCCGCGGCAGCTACCACGGCGCCGCCCCCTGGTGCTCGCCCTCGCTGGTCGGCGTCACCGCCGAGGACCGCGCCCATGTGCTGCACTACGACTACAACGACATCGCCTCGCTGGAGAATGCGGTGGATCAGGCGGACGGGGACCTCGCCGGCATCCTGGTCGCCGCCTTTCGCCACGACCTCGGCCGCGACCAGGAGATGCCCGACCTCGCCTTCGCCCGCCGCCTCCGGGAGCTGGCCGACCAGACCGGCGCGGCGTTGATCCTCGACGACGTCCGGGCCGGCAACCGCCTCGACCTCGGCGGCTCCTGGGAGCCGCTCGGCATCCGGCCGGACCTTTCGGCCTGGAGCAAGGCGATCGCCAATGGCCATGCCCTCTCGGCGGTCACCGGCGCCGAGCGCTTCCGCGCGGCGGCGGCCAGCATCTTCACCACGGGGTCTTTCTGGTGCGCCGCCGTGCCCATGGCCGCCGCCCTGGCGACGCTGACGGAACTTCGCCGCCTCGATGGCCCGGCTCATATGCAGGCGATGGGGGAACGGCTGCGGGCCGGCTTCGCCGCCGGCGCCGCCCGGCATGGCCTGACCATCCGCCAGTCCGGCCCGGCGCAGATGCCGCTGATGCTCTTCGAGGGCGATGCCGATTTCACCCGGGGCAATGCCTTCTGCGCCGCGGCGCTGCGGGCCGGCGCCTATTTCCACCCCAAGCACAACATGTTCCTGAGCTGCGCCCATACCGCCGCCGACATCGACCTGGCCTTGCAGGCGGCGGAGGCCGGCTTCGCCGCGGCCGCGGCCTCGGCTGACGCCGCGGCGGCGGCCATCGGGTGACGCCGCCGCACGAGCATGCCTAAGCTCCCCCCGGTCCACCGGGGAGAGAAGCCATGCCGCCGACAACGAGGCGCACCATCCTGCTGGCCGGGGCCCTGGCGGCACCGGCGCTGAGCCGCAGCGCCAAGGCGGCGACGGTGCTGAACGCGGTGCTGGAATCGGAGGCGGTGATCCTCGATCCTTATTTCACCACCGCCGCCATCACCCGCAGCTTCGGCTACCACGTCTTCGATACGCTGTTCGCCATGGACAGCGCCGGCGCCATCCGGCCGCAGATGGTCGATACCTTCACCGCCGCCGAGGATGGCCTGGTCTGGCGCTTCACCCTGCGCGATGGTCTGCGCTTCCACGATGGCGCCGCCGTCACCGCCCGCGACTGCGCCCTCTCGCTGCAGCGCTGGGCGCCGCGCGATGCCATGGGCCGGCTGCTGCTCGCCGCCGGGGCGCAATTCGAGGCCGCCGATGCGCGGACCCTGGTGCTGCGCCTGCGCGAACAATTCCCGCTGGTGCTCGAGGTTCTCGGCAAGCCCAATGCCCCGGTGCCCTTCATCCTGCCGGAGCGCTTGGCCCGCACCCCCGGCGAGACCCGCATCACCGAGATCGTCGGCAGCGGCCCCTTTACCTTCCGCGCCGATCTCTGGCGCCCCGGCAACAGCATGGTGCTGGAGAAATTCGCCGGCTATGTCCCGCGCCCCGAGCCGGCGGATTTCCTCGCCGGCGGCAAGGTGGTGAAGATCGACCAGCTCAGCCTGCGCGTCATGCCCGACCAGGCGACGGCCTCCACCGCGCTGATGGCCGGCGAGGTCGACTACCAGCAATACGTCCCCTTCGACCTGCTGCCGCGGCTGGAACGCGCGCGCGGCATCACCCTGATGGGCCTCGGCGGGCTGCACATGTTCCAGGGCAATTTCCGCCTGAACCACATGGCGCCACCCTTCGACGACCCGAAGATCCGCCAGGTGCTCTGGCACCTCGTGGACCAGCCGGCCGTCATGCAGGCCATCGGCGTGCCGTCCCGCTATGCCGTGGATCGCTGCGGCAGCTTCTGGATGTGCGACAGCCCCTATGAAAGCACGGCGGGCGCCGCGGCCTTCGACTTCTCCATCGAGAAGGCCAAGGCTGCCCTGGCGGCGACCAGCTATGCCGGCCAGCCGGTGGTGATGCTGGAGGTGCAGGGCAGCATCAGCCAGACGGCATCGATGCTGCTGGCGCAGAACCTGAAGCAGGCCGGCTTCACCGTGGACCAGCAGGTGATGGACTGGGGCACCGTGCTCGCCCGCCGCGCCCGCAAGGAAGGCTGGGGCATCTTCTCGGTCTATGCCAATGGCATCGACATGATCTCGCCGCTGACGCATTTCTACGTCGCCAGCAGCTGCGCGGATTACCCGGGCTGGAGCTGCGACCAGCGCATCCCGCCGCTGCTCGCCGCCTTCGCCCGCGCCCCGGACCTCGCCGCGCGAAAGCGGCTGGCCGACGAAATCCAGGCCATCGCCTATAACCTGACCCCGGCGGTGAGCTGGGGCCAGTTCACCATCCCCGCCGCCTATCGCAGCGGCCTGAAGGGGCTGGTGCAATCGAGCTTCCCGATGTTCTGGAACGTCGAGAAGTAGCCGCACCACTGCGCCGACCGAGGCGGGATCATCGATGCGGCGCCGCGTAACCATGCGGCGGATGCCGGCGAAACATCCCGCAGACCCCCTCGGTTGGAGACATCCCATGCTGCAGACCCGCTTCCTCGCCGCCGCCCTCGCGCTCTCGGCCTTCGCCGGCATGCCGCTGGCCAAGGCCCAGACCGCGGCCCCTTCCGCCCTGCAGGGCGCGCCGATGCAGCCCGGCCAGCGCATGCAGCTCGGTCCCATCGCCGGGGAGCGCGTCCTGCGGATGGTGATGATCAACGACAATGCGTCCGTCACCCTGGTCTATGACATGGCGCCGGGGCTGCCGCAGTCGCAGCGCGTCCTGCGGCTCGAGAATGTCAACGGCATGCTCGAGGTCGTCTACGACACCGCCGCGCCCACCGCCCGCGTCGGCAACGACGGCGCCGTGCCGCGGCTGACCGTCGGCACCGGCGGCATGATCGAAGTCCAGTACGACAAGCGCTGACGCCGGCGCGGCAGCTGGAAGGACCATCCGTCATGAACAGGGACACGGTGCAGCGGCTGGTCGTCTGGGCCGCCGCGATCTGGATCGCCTACGAGTTCCTTTGGTACGAGCAGTACAAGCTCACCGGCAACCAGGGCTCCATCGACGGCGTCTTCCAGCCGCTGGCCAACTGGTTCGGCATCCCGGCGCATGAGAAGCCGATCCGCCTGACCGTCGCCATCCTGGAGATCATCGCCGCCATCCTCGTTCTCATCCCCCGCAGCCGCATTTTCGGCGCGGCCCTGGCGTTGGGGCTGATGAGCGGGGCGATCTTCTTCCATACCATCGGCCCGATCGGGATCGATCCCTACGGCGACGGTGGGGGATTGTTCAAGGAAGCCTGCTTCACCTGGGTCATGGCGGCACTGGTGCTGGTTCTCCGACGCGAGGAGGTGCTGGCCCTGCTGGCCCGCGTCGGGGTGCTGCCCCGCCCGCACGCCGTGTAAGGAAGATCGTTCATGCTGCTGCAACGCCCGCCTCGGGACACCCGGCTCGACCTGCTCCGCGGCTGGCTGCAGCTGCAGATCTTCGCGTCCCATGCGCATGGCTCCTTCATCGGCGCCTGGCTGATCTCCGCTGCCTGGGGCTTGTCCGACAGTTCGGAGCAGTTCCTGTTTCTCTCGGGCTTCGCGCTCGGCTCCGTCTTCGTCCTGAAGGAACACCGCTTCGGCTTCCGGGCCGCGCTGCGCGACCTGCTGCCCCGCATCGCCCGGCTGCAGATGACGCATCTCATTGTCTTCTGCGGCTTCGGCGCCATGGTCATCGCCACCGAGATGGCGCTGCGTACGCCGGGGCAGGCCAATGCCATGGGCTGGGGCTGGCTGCTGACCGCGCCCTGGCTCGCCCTGCCCGGTGCCGCGACCTTGCTGTATCAGCCGGAATACATGGGCATCCTGCCGGTCTTCATCTGGTGCATGCTGATCCTGCCGGTGCTGATCCGCGGCATGGACCGCTTCGGCGCCTGGGCCCTGCTGCCCTTCGCGCTGCTCTATGCCGCCGTCCAGCTTTGGGGCTGGCACCTGCCCGGGCTCGGCGGGACGGAGGTGGAGTTCAACCCGCTCGCCTGGCAGATCCTCTTCGTCCTCGGCGCCTGGTTCGGCCGCCGCGCCCTGCTGCAGGGCCGCGCCATCCGCCGCCATCCGGGCCTGCTGCTGCTGGCCTTCGCCACCTTGGCCATCGGCCTCTGGGTGCGGCTGGTGGAACACGGGCTGATCGGCGGTCCGGCGCTCGACCTCCAGGCCATCATGGGCAAGCAGGATCTCGCGCTGCCCCGCGTGCTGCATTCGCTGGCCCTGGCCTATGTCGTGGTCGCCCTGGTGCCGCCGCGGGCGCTGGCGCTGCAGGGCCGGCTGCTGCCCGCCCTGGCGGCCACCGGGCGCAACAGCCTCAACGTCTTCTGCGTCGGGCTGTTCTTCTCCTATGCCGTCGTCTCGCTCTTCCGGGCCTTTCCCGCCGCCGCGCCCTGGCTGGACCTGCCGCTGATCGCGGGTGGCGCCCTCGGCCTCATGGGCCTCGCGGCCATGGCGGAGCGCTGGCGGCCGAAGCCGGTGCAGGCGACGCGCTGACGCGCGACGGGGTGGCAAGACCCGGCGTCTCGCGTATGGCAGATGGGCGAACCAATGCCAGCCGTGCGGAGCCGCGCCCATGTCCCGGATCACCTGCCTCAGGACCATCCGCATCGCCGAACGCCCCAACCTCATCTGGGTCGAGCTGGAGACCGATGAGGGCCTGACCGGCCTCGGCGAATCCTTCCGCGGCGCCGAGGCGGTGGAGGCGGTGCTGCACGAGCAGGTCGCCCCCTGGCTGGTCGGCCGCGACAGCCGGCGGATCGAGGCGGTCTCCCGCCACCTGATGACCCCCTACCTCGGCTTCCAGAGCACCGGCGCCGAGGTGCGGGCCGCCAGCGCCATCGACCTCGCCCTCTGGGACCTCGCCGGGCAGCGCCACGGCATCCCGGTGCATGAGGCGCTCGGCGGCGCCATGCGGAGCGAGATCCGCACCTACAACACCTGCGCCGGCTATGCCTACAACAGCGGCACCGCCCGCGGTGCCGCCGCCGCCGGCCGCCGCGACATCGGCGCCGGGGACAAGCCCATCGGTCCCTACGACGATCAGGTCGCCTTCATGCGCGACGCCGGGGCGCTGGCCGAGAGCCTGCTGGCGGAAGGCTTCACCGCCATGAAGATCTGGCCGCTCGACGTGCAGGCCACGGCCTCCGGCGGCCAGATGATCACCCTGGCGGAGCTGAAGGCCGGGCTCGAGCCCTTCCGCCGCATCCGCGCCGCGGTCGGCGAACGGATCGAGGTGATGGCCGAACTCCACAGCCTCTGGTCGGCCGAGGCCGCCGCCCGGATCTGCCACGCGCTGGAGGACCTCGGCATCTTCTGGGTCGAGGACCCGATCGCCAAGATGGGCGACTTCAAGGCCCTTGCCGACCTCCGCCGCCGCAGCCGGGTGCCGATCTGCGGCAGCGAGACGCTCGGCGGCGCCGTCAGCTTCCGCCAGATGCTGGAAGCCGAGGCCGTCGATTTCGTCATGCTCGACCTCGCTTGGTGCGGCGGGCTGACCGAGGGCCGCAAGATCGCCGCGCTCGCCGAGGCCTTCGCCAAGCCGCTGGCCCCGCATGACTGCACCGGGCCGGTGACCCTGATGGCCGGGCTCCAGCTCGCCATCCATGCCCCGACCGCCATCTTCCAAGAGGTGGTGCGGGCGACGCTGGCCACCTGGTACCGCGACCTGGTCAACGAGCTGCCGCTGATCGTGAATGGCATGGCCCAGGCGCCGACCCGCCCGGGGCTCGGCACCGCGCTGCTGCCGGATGTGCGGCGGCGGGACGATGCCAGGGTGCGGGAATACGGCACGCCGAAGGCGGTTTGAGGCGGGGAGGCAACCATGCCTCGCCGCCACGGGCCGCCCACCGGTGCCGCGCTCGGGTCCCTGTCGCGGCCGGTCCTGGCTGCCGCCGCTATGGCAGGACCGCCCACTCGCTGCCGAAGACCGTCGTCTGCTGCGCGCCATAGGTGAAGATGAACTCGTCCGTGACGGAGAGGAGGCCGTCGCCGACCGTCAGGAGCAGGCTGATGGCGCCATCGCCGGCCGCATCCGCCGCGACCGAAAGCACCCGCTTCGCGGCATCGAAGGTCAGCCAGCCGGGCAGGGCGCCCGCACCGGCGGCCGTCAGGGCATAATCGAGCTTCTGGCCGGCATCCTGGTCGGTAAAGTGGTTCTCTCCGAGCTGCAGGCCGATCTTGCCCAGCCCGAGCTGGATCGACAGGTTGGCGATCGGGCTGGCCTCCCGCGGGGCATGGTCCACCAGGAAGGTGACCAGGGCCTTGTCGCTGCTGCCGAAGTCATCCGTCACCTTGATGGTGGCGCTGTCGCGCCCGACGAAACCGGTTGGCGCGGCATAGCTGAAGGAACCATCCGCGGCGACGGTCAGTGCCCCCCCCGCCTTCGTCGTGATGGGGGCATTCAGCAGCGTCGGAGCCACCGCCAGGCCCGTCCCGGCAGCCGTGTCATTCGCCAGCAGGCCGGCCTGGCCATTTTTGCTGATAGTCGTCCCGGGCAGCACGACATAGACATCCTCGACCGCATCCAACGCCGGCCTGACCCGCACCGTGAGAGGTTTCATCGTGGCCTCGCCACCCAACCCATCGCTGGCCCCGAGCAGGATCGTGGCGCTGGTCTCACCAGCGTTGTAGTCGAGGCTGGCGCCCGCCTTCAAGGCCAGCTTGCCGTCCCGCACCTCGAACCGCGCCGCGAGCGAGTCGCCGCCGATGACGGACAGGGTATAGCCGGGGCTCGTGGTAACGGCGCCCAAGGCGCTTCCCACGGCGTCGTCGTCCACGACCATGTCGCCCGCTATGGATTTCAGACCAAGGCCGTGTACGACCGTGTCGAGGACGGTGCTCGTGCCCCATTGGTCCGTGGCGGTGATGGTGACGCCGACATCATCCGCGTCCACCAGCCGGTGTCCCGGCATGAGCGCCAGGTGATACCCGTTGTCCCAGACCACCTGGAAATCGACCGCGGCCGAATTATCGGTCACGTTGAAATGCACGGCGTCGCCATCGGCATCGTCGACGTTCAGTAGCCCGACTTCGGCACCGTTCGTACGGGTGGTGAAAAGCCGGTCCGTGAGCGTGACGGTGGGGGCGTGATTGGTGAAGACGTTGAAGAAGACGCTGGCATCCCCGGTCATCCCGATCGCGTCGCGCATGGCATAGGTGAAGCTGTCGGTACCGACGAAGCCTTCGGCCGGCACGTAATTCGCGTAGCCTTCCATGCTGATCGTGATGGTGCCGCCGGCTTCCGTGGTGAAGGTCCCGATGCTGCCGGGCGCGATCCGCACGCTGGCCTCCTGCAGCTGCTCGTTGGCGAGCAGGAAGGTGCCGCTGCTGAAATTCGCATTGGGGACGCGGCCGCCGAATTCGCTCTGGGCGGACCAGGGCTCGACCACGTTGCCCAGGTCCACCGCCACGGCGAGGTTGCGGACAAGCCCGTCCTGATCGCTGACGCGCAGCCACAGCGGATAGGAATGCAGGCTCGTGACATTCTCGTAGTCGGGCATCACGGCGCCCTCGACCAGATAGAGCGCATTCCCCTGGACCCTGAAGGACGGGTCGAGGCTGCTGATGCTATGGGTATCGCCGGCATCGGGATCCGCCACCGTGAGCGTGCCGAGGTAGATCAGGCCGGGCGTATTCTCCGGGCTGGGGGCGCCGGAGAGGGTGACGCCGGTCGGCGCGAAATTGTCGGGCAGGATGAAGTCGCTCGCCGACAGCTTCTCGAGTGCGACGGTCGGCAGGCGCAGGAGCTGCCGCTGCCCCTCCCAATTGGTGCCGAAGTCGAGATGGGTGCCGCCACCCACGCGGACCTGCGCATGCGCCAGCACATCGGCGAAGCTATGGAGGTCGAGATCCACCAGCTTGATCTTGTCGATGCCCGAGGAGAAATCGACGATGGTATCGATGCCGCCGCCGCCGGTGAAGACGAAGGTATCGCGGCCGGCACCGCCGATCAGCCTGTCGGTGCCCTCGCCGCCGTCGAGGAGATCCGCCCCATCCCCGCCCTCAAGACGGTCGTCGCCGCCACCGCCGGACAGCGTGTCGTCACCGGCCTGGCCCCGGAGCGTGTCGTTGAGGTCGAAGCCGGTTATCGAATCCCCGAGCTCCGAGCCGGAGATCAGGTCATTGCCCGCGAGGATGGCCGAGAGCAGGCCTCGGCTGTCATCGGCGGCGGCATAGGCGAAGACCTCGGTCAGGGGCAGGGAAAATTCGCTCAGCTCCGCCAGGAGTGCGCCATTCTGGTAGCTGGCCCAACCGGTGACTTGCCCCCCGGTTGCCCTGCCCGCCTCGTCGACGGTGAAGCCGGTGCCGGTGAGAATCGTCCGCCCGGTCATTCCGAGGTCTGGCCAGACGAAATCGAGGACGATGCGCGTCCCGGACAATGAATAGCCCTCGGCGTTCAGCCATTCGCCGATGTCGAGATCACCGAAGACAAGTGCCAGGTCACGATTACCCACCAGCTTTGCCATATCCACATCCCTTCGGGGCTAGGCCGCCGCACATCGCGTAAATCGTAATATTGCAAATTCATAATCAACCAACAATGTTCAAAAATGTATCATTTCCGCGACGTTTTTCGAATTATGGTCGGGTTGGAGGATGCGCCGCGGCCTGACGAGGCTGTCGCCGGGAGTGATTCCGGACCATGACCTCGGAGGTCCGGCACCTTCGTCGGCCGCACAGGCCATCAGCCGGGGCTGGCTGGATGCCCCGGGGTCACGGAAACGTCCCAGCGGCTGGGGATGTCTGCGGGCGGAAAGATGCTAGGCTTTCCGCATGCGAGAAGCCGCGCCGCCGGCCCATGCCGCCCAGGCGGATGCCGTTTGATCCGGGAGAGATATCCATGCACCGCCGCACCATCCTCGCCGCCTCCGGCCTGCTCGCCGCGCCCGGCATCCTGCATGCCCAGGAGATCACCCAGACCATCCGCCTGGTCGTCCCCAATGCCCCCGGCGGCACCAGCGACATCCTCGCGCGCCTCATCGCCGCGCCGCTGGCCAAGGCGCTTGGGCAATCCGTGGTGGTCGAGAACCGCACCGGCGCCGGCGGCAACATCGGCGCCGACTACGTCGCCAAAAGCCGGCCCGACGGCAGCACCATGTTGCTGCTCGATGTCTCGGTGCTGGCGACCAATCCGGCGCTGTTCCCGAAGCTGCCCTTCGATACCCAGCGCGACCTGGCGCCGGTCAGCATGCTGATCTACGCGCCCTATATCCTGGCGGTCAGCAATGCCCTGCCGGTGCAGGATGCCGCCGGCCTGGTCGCCTATGCCAAGGCCAATCCGGGCAAGCTCAACGCCGCCAATTCCGGCACCGGCACGCTGAGCCATATCGTCGCCCTCTCGCTCGCCAATGCCTGGGGCACGGAGATGACCTCGGTGCCCTATCGCGGCGGCGCCCCGGCGCTGCTGGCCCTGGTCTCCGGCGAGGCCGGGCTGACCATGGCCGGCGCCACCCAGTCCCAGGCCTATGTCGTGAACGGCCAGATGCGCGGCATCGCCGTCTCCGGCACGCATCGCCTGCCGGCCGTGCCCAACCTGCCGACCTTCGCCGAGCTCGGCTGGCCCGAGCCCGATGCCGGCACCTGGCAGGGGCTGCTGGTCCAGGGCGCGACGCCCCCGGCGCTGGTCGCCCGGATCGAGCGCGAGCTGCAGGCGGTGCTGGCCGAGCCCGCGGTGAAGGCCCGCATCGCCGAGCTCGGCGGCGAGGTCCGCACCGAGGGCGCGGCGGCCTTCCGCGACCGGCTGGCGCAGCAGACCGAATCCTACGGCCGCATCATCCGCACCAACAACATCCAGGTCGACCAGTGACGCGGCTGCATGTGCAGGTGAACCCGGCCTCCATGCTGGCCGGGGAGATCACGGAGGACCGGGTGCGGGCAGGGGCCGCCGCCTTCGGCGATGGCCTCGCCCTCAGCTTCGGCACCAGCCCGGCCGCGCTGGAAGCGGCCCTGGCCGAGGCGGAGGTGCTGCTGCTGACCGGCAAGGCGCCGCTCGAGGAGCTCGGCCGCCGCGCCCCGCATCTTCGCTGGCTGAGCTATACCAGCGCCGGGGTGGAATGGCTGATCGACACGCAATTCCCGCCGCAGCTCCGGCTCACCAATGCCAGCGGCACGCATGAGCCCAAGGCGGCGGAATTCACCCTCACCGCCGTGCTGATGCTGAACAACTTCATGCCGCAGCTGCTGACGGCGGCACGGGAGAAGCGCTGGGCGCCGCGTTCCGGCGGCACCGTCGCCGGCAAGACCGCGCTGGTCCTCGGCATGGGCGCGCTGGGCGGCGCTGCGGCGACCGTGCTGCGGCAGCAGGGGATGCGCGTCATCGGCAATAGCCACGGCGGCCGGCCGCATCCCGCCGTCGCGGTGATGACGCAAGGCGAGGGCTTCCGCGCGCATCTGCCCGAGGCCGATGTCCTCGTCATCGCCCTGCCGCTGACGGCCGCCACCCGCGACCTCATCGGCCGCGCCGAGCTGGACCTGCTGCCGCGCCACGCCGGGGTGGTGAACATCGGCCGCGGCGAGATCCTCGACCATGCCGCGCTGGCCGCGAAGCTGCGCGACGGCAGCCTGGGCGGCGCCGTGCTGGATGCCCTGCCGCAGGAACCGCTGCCGCCGGACTCGCCGCTCTGGGACACGCCCAACCTCGTCATCACCCCGCATTGCGGGCTGTACGACCCGACCGCCTATGGCCCGCGCTGCCTCGACGGCTTCTTCGCCAACCTCCGCCGCTTCCAGGCGGGCGAACCCCTGCTGCATCAGGTCTTCCCCGACCGCGGCTACTGACCCTCGACAAAGGATACCCACCATGACCCCGCCCGACCGCATGCGCGCCCTGCTCGCCCAACCCGGCTTCGTCACCATGCCCGCCGTCTGGGACGGGCTCAGCGCCAAGCTCACCGCCGCCGCCGGTTTCCAGTCCGCCTTCCTCTCCGGCTCCTGCTGCGCCGCCAGCCGGCTCTGCGGCCCCGACCTCGACCTCATCTCCTTCGGCGAGATGTTCGACAGCTTCACCATGGTCCATCGCGCCGCACCGGATCTGCTGGTGCTGGCCGATGGCGACCACGGCTACGGCAATGCGATGAACGTGCAGCGCACCGTCCGCGCCTATGGCCAGGCCGGTGCCGCCGCCATCCTGATCGAGGACAAGATCACCCCCCGCGCGCTCACCGCCGCCGGCAAGCCCTGCCTGCCGCGCGAGGAGGCGCGAATGAAGCTGCGCGCCGCGGTGCAGGCCGCAAGGGACAGCGGCATCCTCATCCTCGCCCGCACCGATTGCCGCCCGACCCAGGGCATCGACGAGGCGGTGGCGCGGATCGAGATGTTCGCCGCCGAGGGCGCCGACATCCTCTTCCTCGACAGCCCCGCGGATGACGAGGAGATCCGCCGCGCCGTCGCCGCGGCCGGCGGCAAGCCCTCCTTCGCGGTGCTGACGCCGACGCCGGTGACGCCCTCCCGCAGCCAGGCGGAAGCCCTCGGCCTGAAGATCGGCACCTATCCGACCGGCATGCTCTCCCCCGCCATCGCCGGCATCCAGGCCGGGCTGAAGGCGCTGCTGGCCGGCGAGGCCGCGGCCCCCTCCGCGCTGCCGCCGGCGGAACTGCGCGCGACGCTGGGCTATGGCGACTACGACGTGGCGGCCAAGCCCTTCATCGGCTGAGGCCCCAGCAGAGGCCCCAGCTGAGGCCCTGGGGCGGGGCGGGCGGTCATTCCCGCTCGATCCCCGCCTGCCGCACCACCGCGCTCCAGCGGGCCCGCTCGGCCGCCAGCATGCGGTCCATGGTTTCGGGCGGGCCGCCCACCGGCTCGGCGCCCCAGGCGGCCAGCCGGTCCCGCACCTCGGGCAGCGTCAGCAGCCCATCGATCTCCCGCGCCAGCCGGGTGCGGATCTCGGGCGGCGTGCCCGCCGGGGTGGCATAGCCCAGCCAGGCGGCGGCCTCGTAGCCGGCGATCCCGGCCTCCTGCAGGGTCGGCACCTCCGGCAGCAGGGAGAAGCGCTGCGCCCCGCCCACCGCCAGCGGCACCAGCGTCCCCGCCCTGAAATCCTCGAGGAAGGAAGGCGCCTGCTCGATCACCAGCTGGATGCGCCCGGCGAGCAGGTCGGTCCGCGCCGGGGCGCCGCCGCGGTACTGCACCATCTCGAGCTCCAGCCCGCCGGCCAGCGCGCGGAACATCTCGACCGTCAGGCGGGAGGCCATGCCGGAGGTGGCGAAATTCACCTGCCCCGGCTTCGCCCGCGCCAGCGCCAGGAACTCCGCCACGCTGCGCACGCCGAGCGAGGCCGGCACCACCATCACATAGGGGATCGTCGCCACCATCGAGACCCCGACGAGGTCCCGCGCCGGATCATAGGGCAGGGTCTTGTAGACGAGGGGATTGACCGCCATCGGCCCCGGGCTGCCGGCCAGCAGGGTGTAGCCATCCGGCGCCGCCTTCGCGACCGCATCGGCGCCGAGGATGCCGAAGGCCCCGGCCCGGTTCTCCACCGCCACCGGCTGGCCCAGCGGCTTGGCCAGGTTGTCGGCGATCAGCCGGGCGATCAGGTCGGTCGCCCCGCCCGGCGCGAAGGGCACCACCACCCGCAGCGGCCGCGTGGGCCAGGATTGCGCCAAGGCGGGTAGGGCAGGGGTGGCCAGAGCCCCCAGCAGCGCCCGCCGCGGAAGCCGCATCAGGCCGCACCCGTGGCGAAGAAGCAGTTCGCCGGCCGTGCCAATCCCAGATTCTCTCGCAAGGTCGTCCCCTCATACTCGCGCCGGAAGAGGCCTCGCCTCTGCAATTCCGGGACCACCAGCCGGATGAAGCGCTCGAGACCCGTGGGCACCACCGGCGCGGCGATCATGAAGCCGTCGCAGGCCTGGCCGCGGTACCATTCCTCCATTACGTCGGCGACCTGCATGGCATCGCCCTTGAAGAGATTGCCCGCCATCTGCGGCAGGATGCGCTTGTAGGTCTGCCGCACCGTCAGCCCCTCGGCCCGGGCCATGGCGACGATCGCGCGGCCGATCCCGGTCGGGCCGACATGCTCCTGCTCCAGGTCCGGCATCGGCCCGTCCAGCGGGAAGCGCGCCATCGGCGTGCCGACCATCTTCGAGAGGTAGTCGAGCCCGACGGCCGGCGAGACCAGATCCTCCAGCTGCTGGAACAGCGCCTCCGCCTCGGCCGCCGTCTCCCCGGTGAAGATGGTCACGCCGCTCAGCACCTTCAGGCTCTCCGGCGCGCGGCCGTATTTCGGCAGCCTTCCCTTGAGGTCGGCATAGAGCTGCTGCGCCCGGCCGATCGTGCCCTCGATGGCGAAGACGCAATCGGCCGTCGCCGCCGAGAGCTCCTTGCCCGTCTCCGATTGCCCCGCCGAGAAGATCACCGGATGCCCCTGCACCGGCCGCGGCGCATTCAGCGGTCCGGCGACCTGGAAATGCGTCCCGCGATGACCCAGCGCATGCACCTTGGCGGGGTCGAGGAATTGCCCCGTCGCCTTGTCCTGCGGGAAGGCATCGTCGGCCCAGGAATCCCAGAGTCCCTTGACCACCTCGGCGAACTCGCCGGCCCGCGCATAGCGGTCGTCGCGCGGCACATGCGCCTCATGGCTGAAGTTCAGCGCATCGCCGGGATTGGAGGTGGTGACGAGATTCCACCCCGCGCGGCCGCCGCTGATGTGGTCGAGCGAGGCGAAGCGCCGCGCCACCGCATAGGGCTCGTCATAGGTCGTGGTCGTGGTGGCGACGAGGCCGATCCGCTCCGTCACCATCGCCAGCGCGGAAAGCAGGGTCACCGGCTCGAACACCGCCGGCCGGTCGGAGGGGCTGGTCGCCGCGAAGAGGTCCGGCTTGTCGAGGTTCCGCACCCCGTTGCCGTCGGCCAGGAACAGCAGGTCGAATTTCCCCGCCTCGGCGATCCGCGCCAGCCGCACCGCATTGGCCAGGTTGCTCGCCGGCCGGTCCCAGGCATCCGGATGCCGCCATTCGCCGACATGGCTGCCCTGGGCATTGGCATTGGCGGCGAGGATCATCGGCATGGCGGCACTCCGGCGCTGGCGCCGGAAGTCTCGCCCGCCGGGTGCGGGTCGCCAAGTCCCGCGCCTAGTCCAGCAGCTCGGCCCGGATGGCATCGAGGAAGCCATGGCCCCAGCGGGCATCGGGCTCCAGGTAATTGCCCTCGGCCCATTCGTTCCAGGCCTTGAGGAAGACGATCCGCTCCGCCGGCGGATGCGCCGCCACCCGCCGCACCGCCTTGCGCAGCAGCAGCCCGACCCTCGCCGGCGTGCTGCCCTCATAGACCACGCCGCGCGGGCCGGAGCGCGGCGTATTGTCCCAGCCCGAGAGCACGCAGGGCAGGAAGCGCCGCTCCTCCGGCATGCCGGCGAAGGCCTGGGCCACCACCTCGCGGAAGTCGAAGCGCCGCGGCTGGCCGCGCCGCCGCTGCACCAGCTTGCGGACGAAATAGCCGATCGCCTCCGGCCGCAGCACCCGCCTGGCGCGGTCCAGCTTGCCCGCCGGTAGGCTGTCGATGAAATCCTGCGGGGCGAGCTGCGTCACCGCATCGAAGGGTGCCAGCAGCGGGTTGCGATAGGGGTCGATCCCCGGCGCGTAGCGGTTGCTGATCGCCACGAAATAGAGGCCCGGCAGCCCCGCCTGCTCCGCCAGCTGCCGCCAGTGCCGGATGAAGCCCGCCGCATCCGGCAGGTCATGCGGCGCGAAGACGGCGAAGAGCGGCCTGCCCTCCACCCGCACATGCCGCGGGTCGCGGAAGGCCGGCAGGCACCAGTCGAAATGCGCCTTCTCGTCCTCCGGCCCCGGATAGGCCTGCTCCATCAGCACGGATTTCGGATTGCCGTGCCAGATCCCGGTCCAGGACTGGTTGGCCCAGGCGAGGCAGAAGGGGAAATCCGGCTGGCCGGAGGCCATCACCTCGGCGAAGGGCCGTTCCAGGATGCGGCGGCCATGGCCGAACCAGTAGTGCCAGTAGCAGAAGCCCTCGATCCCCGCCGCACGGGCCAGGGCGGCCTGTTGCTGCCGCACCTCCGGCACCCGCAGGTCATAGAAGCCGAGGTCGGCCGGCAGCTTCGGCTGCTCATGCCCGGGGAACAGCGGCTTCGCCTTGGCGACATTGGTCCATTCGGTGAAGCCGGGCTCCCACCAGGCATCGTTCTCCGGGATGGGATGGAACTGCGGCAGGTAGAAGGCCAGCACCCGAGCCTTGGGTGTCGGCACGACAGCGGTCTGGGCAGAAGCCAAGGCGCGATATCCCCGAAAGCCCGGCTGTCCGGCGGCCGGTGGGGGAAAAAAGCCGCAGCGGCCCGGGCCGCCGCAAGAAAACTCGCCGTGTAGCGGCAGGCCCGTTCAGCGCCGCTGCAGCAGCGCCATGCCGACCACGATGGCGGCGATGATCGCCACCCCGAGCAGGCCGGCGACGACCAGGAAGATCGGCGCATCCCGGCTGACCAGCAGGGCGGCGATCGCGCCTGCCGCCACCAAAACCACCCGCACCAGCATGACGGCCACCTCCCATCCGGACCCTGCCGTCCTAGGCCCGGATGCGTCAGGCCGCCTTGCGCCAGCGCAATCCGCTAGCCGGCGTTATGCCTGGGCCCCAGGGTCTGGATCGGCTCGAACCCCTCGAATTCCGGATGCCCGAGGTAGAGCGGCCGGCTCCCGCCGGCATTCCGGTGCGCCTGGCGGAAGGCCTCGGACCGGGTCCAGCCCTCGAAGGCTGCCTTGTCCGCCCAGATGGTATGGGAGGCATAGAGGGTGTGGTCCTCCTTCGCCGGGCCCCGCAGCAGCTGGAACTCGACGAAGCCCGGCACCGTATGGAGTTGCGAATCGCGGGATTTCCAGAGCTGCTCGAATTCCTCCTCGGCGCCGGGCATGACCCGGAAGCGGTTCATCGCAATGAACATGGGCTTTTCCCTCAATGGCTGAAGCGGCGGGTCCCGCCATCCACATGGATGACCTGGCCGGTGATGTAGCGCGCCCGCGGCGAGGCCAGAAGCACGGCCAGCACCGCGAGATCCTCCGGCTCGCCGATATAGCCCGCCGGGACTTCCTTCTCCGCCCAGGCCCGGCGGCTTTCCTCGGTCGGCATGACCCGGAGGTCGATCTGCTCGGAATGGATGCGCCCCGGCGGGATGGAATTCACCGTGATGCCGTCGCGGCCGACCTGCCGGGACAGCGCCTTGGCCCAGATATGGGTGGCGCCATTCGGCGCATTGGCCGGGTTCACGTTATGCGGCTCGTCCTGTCCGGTCAGGTTGATGATGCGGCCATAGCCCGCCGCCTGCATCGCCGGGACCAGCGCATGGGTGATCCGCCGGGCGGCGTGGAAGTTGAGGTTCATCGCCTCCTCCCAGACTGCATCCTCGCCCAGGGACCCGGCCGGCTGCGGCCGGCTGCCCCCCGCATTGTTGACCAGGATGTCGCAGCGCCCGAAGCGGCCCAGCACCGCGTCCCGGATTCGCGCCGCCGCCGCCGGATCGGTGATATCCTCGACGATGATCAGCGGCTCGGCGCCCGCCGGCAGCTCGGCCGCCAGGCTTTCCAGCAGCGGCCGCCGCCGGGCGAGGATCGCCAGCCGGCAGCCTTCCGCCGCCAGCATCGCCGCGATGGTCCGCCCCAGCCCGGCCGAAGCCCCGGTGACGAGCGCGACCTTGCCGGCCAATTGCATGTCCATGTCCGGAATCCCCCTGCTGCCGGCCGCAGCCTGGGACGCGCCCGGCCAAAAGAAAAGCCGCCCCGGTTTCCCGGGGCGGCTTCGTCTGGTGGTTCCGTCTGGGGGCAGGGGCGGGTGGCTCAGCCGCTGAGCGCGGCTTCCTTCCCCTTGCGCAGGTTCGGCAGCAGCATCGCGGCGAGGGCGATGAAGCCGATGGCCAGCATGGTCGCGCTGATCGGGCGCTGGACGAAGACCATCACGTCGCCGCGCGAGAGCAGCATGGCCCGCCGCAGGTGCTCCTCCATCATCGGGCCGAGCACGAAGCCGATCAGCATCGGCGCCGGCTCCAGCTTCATCTTGTTGCACATGTAGCCGAACACCGCGAAGAGCACGGTCATGTACACGTCGAAGACGTTGTTGTTGATGGAGTAGGAGCCGATGCAGCAGAAGACCAGGATGGCGGGATAGAGGAACTTGTAGGGGACCTGCAGCAGCTTCACCCACATGCCGATCATCGGCAGGTTGATGACCAGCAGCATGACATTGCCGATCCACATGGAGGCGATCAGGCCCCAGAACAGGTCCGGCTGGGCTTCCACCATGCGGGGCCCGGGCTGGATGCCCTGGATGATCAGCGCGCCGACCATCAGCGCCATGACGGCGTTGGCCGGGATGCCGAGCGTCAGCAGCGGGATGAAGCTGGTCTGCGCCGCGGCGTTGTTGGCCGCCTCGGGCCCGGCCACGCCCTCGATCGCGCCCTGGCCGAACAGGTGGCGGCCCTTAGAGACCTTCCGCTCCATCATGTAGGAGCCGAAAGAGGCGAGCGCCGCGCCACCGCCCGGCAGGATGCCGAGGAGCGAGCCGACCACGGTGCCGCGCAGCACCGAAGGCGTCGCCCGCTTCCATTCCTCCTTGGTCAGCCAGAGGCTGCCGACCTCGGTCTTGAGGACGCTGCGCATCTCCGGCCGCTCGAGGTTCAGGATGATCTCGGCGATGCCGAACATGCCCATGGCGAGCGCCACGAAGCCGATGCCGTCGGACAGCTCCGGGATGCCGAAGGTGAAGCGCTGCTGGCCGGTCTGCACGTCGGTGCCGACGAGGCCGAGGCCGACGCCGAAGATCACCATGCCGATCGACTTCACCACCGAGCCCTGCGCGAGCACGGCGGAGATGATGAGGCCGAGCAGCATCAGCGAGAAGTAGTCGGCGGGACCGAAGGAGAGCGCGACCGAGGTGAGCAGCGGCCCGGAGCCCGCGACCACGATGGTGGCGACGGTGCCGGCGAAGAAGGAGCCGAGCGCCGAGGTGGCCAGGGCGGCGCCGGCGCGGCCGTTGCGGGCCATCTTGTAGCCCTCCAGCGTCGTCACCACCGAGCTGATCTCGCCCGGCAGGTTCAGCAGGATGGCCGTCGTGGAGCCGCCGTACTGCGCGCCGTAATAGATGCCGGCGAGCATGATGATGGCGGTGGTGGCCGGCTGGCCGAAGGTGATCGGCAGCAGCAGCGAGATGGTGGCGACCGGGCCGATGCCCGGCAGCACGCCGATGGCGGTCCCGATCAAGGCGCCGATCAGCGCGAAAATGAGGTTCTGGAAGCTGAGCGCGACGGCGAAGCCGTGCGCCAGATTGCCTATGATATCCATGGCCGTTGCGATTCCCTATCCCGGCGTCTGGTCAGTACTGCAGCGGCCAGACGGCCACGCGGATGTCGAGCTGCTTGATGAAGATCCACCAGCACATCGCCAGCAGGAAGATCGTCAGCCCCAGGACGCCGAGCGGCCGGGCGCGGTGTTCGGGCTCCGCCAGGGCGGAGATGCCGATGGTCGCCACCAGGGCCAGCATCAGCCCGCCCTTCTCCAGCAGCAGGGAGAAGATGCACATCGCCGCGCAGATGAAGCCGACGAGGCGCCAGCCCTTCGAGTAGCAGATCACCAGGAAGCCGACGAGCATGCCGAGGCCGAGCGCATTGTAGGTGCTCTCGAAGAAGCTGCCGAAGACCGGGGCGATGTACCAGGCGAGGGTGCCGGCGATGATCGAGACCGGCAGCATCGACACATCGGCCTTGGTCCACTTCTCCATCGGGTCGGGCCCGTTGAAGAAGGCCATGGCCAGCACGATGATACCGAGGCCGAGCTGGGCATAGAACACCAGCATCGGCATGTAGCCCGGACCCATCCGCCGGGCGCTGCCGAGGTTGTGGTCCTGGTTCAGTCACAATCCGATGGCGGCGATCAGGATGAGCAATGCGCCTGAGGCGACATCCTTGGCGTTGATTTTCATGCGGCGACCTTTCCCGGCTCCCAGCTCACCGAGGTTGGTACCCCGGCCTCTCGCAACGACAACCCTACGGCGCGCTCCCGGTCAAGCCGGGGCGCCCCCACTTTCCTAGCATCCAATCCGCGCCCTACCTGCGCCGCAGGCCGGGTTACGGCTAGTCCCGCCGATCCGCAACCTGCCAAGGCCGTGATCCGCAGTATCAATCCACTTGTGCACCGGAAGCCAGCACGATCGGCTTCCACTTCACCACCTCCGCGGCGATGAAATCCGTATAGCCCGTGGGCGACATGTCGCCCACCGTCGCGCCGATCTCGGCGAAGCGGGCGCGGACCGAGGGATCGGCCAGCACCGCGCCGATATCGCGGCTCAGCCGATCCACCACCGCGGCCGGCAGGCCGGCCGGACCGGAGATGCCGAACCAGGAATTGCTGACGGCATCGAAGCCCTGTTCGCGGAAGGTCGCGATCTCGGGGAAGGCGGGATGCCGCTCGGCCGTTGCCATGGCGACGCCGCGCACCGAGCCGGACCGCAGGTGCCCGGCGGCGGAGGGCAGGCTGTCCGACATCATCGGCACGACATCGGCGATTACATCCGTCATCGCCGGCCCGGCGCCGCGATACGGCACATGATTGACGCGCGCGCCCGTGATCTGGCCGAACTGCACGATCAGGAGATGATTGGTCGAGCCGGAGCCGGAGGAGGCGATGTCGAGCCCGCGCGGCGTCTCCCGCGCATAGCGCACCACCTCCGCCAGGGTCTGCGGGGCGAAGCGCGGATTGGCCACGAAGACCACCGGGTTCTGCACCACCAGCGCCACATGGGTGAAGTCGCGCACCGCATCGTAGCGCAGGTTGCGGTAGAGCGAGGGCGCCACGCCCTGGCTGGCGATGTTCGACATCAGCAGGGTCAGCCCGTCGGGCGCCGCCTGCGCCACCATGGCGCTGCCGAGCGTCGCACCCGCGCCGGGCCGGTTCTCGATGATGACGGGCTGGCCGAGCCGGGCGGTCAGCCCTTGGGTGAGGATCCGCGCGACGAGATCCGTCGTGCCGCCCGGTGCGAAAGGCACGATGAGGCGGATCGGCTGGGTCGGCCAGTTCGGGGATGTTGCGGTCGATTGTGCCCGTGCTGCGGCGGGCAGCGCCGCCAATGCAGCGCCACCGGCGAGCAGGGCTCGGCGCGGCAGCAGACCGGACATTTTCCTCCCCCCAATGGGTGGCGTTGCGTATGACACGCACCATGGATGCGGGGCAAGCCGCCGCGTCCCTTGCTGCGCTGCCGCAAAAAACCGGGCGCGATGCTTGCCAGTACGACGGGTTTGCCGCGATCCTCCATCCCGACGATCCCGCCTTTCCCGATCCCCCCCGATCCCAACAGGATAGCCGATGCCGCCGAGCACCGCCGACCGCCGTCACAACGATCCGGAAACCCATATCCGTGAGGCCGCGACGGCATTGCAGCCGCGGCTGGTCGAGATCCGGCGCGACATCCACGCGCATCCCGAACTCGCCTTCGAGGAAGTCCGCACCGCCGGCATCGTCGCCGCCGAGCTGGCCCGCATGGGCATCACCCACCGCACCGGCATCGGCCGCACCGGCGTCGTCGGCGTCATCGAGGGCGGCCGCCCCGGCCCGACGCTGGCGATCCGCGCCGACATGGACGCATTGCCCATCCACGAGGCGACCGGCCTCGACTTCGCCAGCACCGTGGACGGCAAGATGCACGCCTGCGGCCATGACATCCACACGACCACCCTGCTCGGCGTCGCGGAAGTGTTGCGCGACCTCGCGCCGCAGCTCGCCGGCCGCGTCGTGCTGGTCTTCCAGCCGGCCGAGGAATCGCTCGGCGGCGCCGCCGCCATGGTCGCCGACGGCGTGCTGGACGGCGTCGACATGGCGCTCGGCTTCCACAACCAGCCGGACATGCCGGTCGGCCGCTTCGGCTATTGCCGCGGCTCGACGCTCGCCGCCGCCGACCGCTTCGACCTCCTCATCCGCGGCAAGTCCGGCCATGCCGCCCACCCGGAGGATGCGATCGATCCCATCGTCGCCGCCGGCGCCTTTATCGGCCAGGCGCAGACGGTCGTCAGCCGGGAGATCGATCCGCTGATGCCCGCCGTCGTCACCATCGGCATGCTGCACGGCGGCAGCGCGCCGAACATCATCCCCGAGACCGTCGAGCTGCGCGGCACCGTCCGCACCCTGCACCACAGCGCCCGCGATACCGCGGAGGCCGCGCTGAAGCGCCTCGTCGCCGGGCTCGAGGCGATGCATCGCGTTACATGCACACTCACCTATCGCCGCGGCGTGCCGCCGCTGATCAATGCCGACAGCGTGCTCGACCCCGCCATCGCCGCCGTCCGCGCCCAGCTGGGCGAGGTGGTCGAGTCCGGCCGCCCCAGCATGGGCGCCGAGGATTTCGCCGAGTTCGCCGAGCGCGTCCCGGCCTTCCAGCTGCGGATCGGCAGCGGCGCACCGGGGCGGCGCGACCACCTGCACAACGACCACTACCAGCCGGACGAGCGCTGCATCGGCCTCGGCGTGCAGGCGCTCAGCCGGATTGCATTGGATATGCTGGCGTGACCCATCGCATTGCCGAGCTGACCGCGCCCGAGGTTGCAGCACGGCTGGCGGCGGGGGCCTGCGTCATCCTGCCGATGGGCAGCCTGGAAACCCATGGGCCCCAGGCGCCGATGGGTGATTTCCTGCTCGCCGAGGCCATCGCCGATCGCATCGCCGCCGCCGCCAGCGTCGATGCGTTGGTGCTGCCGGCCATCCCCTTCGGCGGCGAGGACTACTTCGGCTTCACCCCCGGCGGCGTGGTCCTCACCCCGGCCTTGCTGCAGGCCGTCATCGAGGAAGTCTGCAGCAACCTGCTGCGCACCGGCGCAGGCCGCATCCTCATCATCAACGGCCATGCCGGCTCCATCGGCCCGGTCGATGCCGCCGCGCGGATGCTGCGCCGCAGGCACGACGTGCTGATCCCGGCGATGCATCTCTGGCGCGTCGCCGGCGCGCTGCATGCCGAACTCGGCGGCGCGCCCGAAAGCTTCGGCCATGGCGGCGACCCGGTCTGGTCCGTCGCGCTGCATCTCCGCCCCGATCTCTGCCACCCCGACCGCGCCCGCGCGAAGCAGCCGGTCGGCCCGGTCCTCGGCCTGCCCGTCGCCGATTTCGGCACCGTCCGCGTCGCCGGCGTCAGCCTCTCGGTGCCGATGGAAGTCGAGGAGGTTGCCCCCGGCGGCGTCGCCTGCGCCGATAGCCGCCCCGGCAATGCCGAGCACGGCGCCCGCATCACCGCCCGCCTCGTCGAGGCCGGCGCCGAAATGCTCTCCCACCTGAAGGCGGCCACCCCATGAGGATCTGTGTCTATGGCGCCGGCGCCATCGGCGGCCATATCGCCGCCCGTCTCGCCAAGGGCGGCGCCGAGGTGTCGATCGTTGCCCGCGGCCCGCATCTCGCCGCCATCCAGGCCAATGGCCTGACCGTGCATGCCCGCGACGGCGTGCTCCATTCGCGCCCCAGGGCCAGCGCCGACCCCGCCGAGCTCGGCCCGCAGGATTTCGTCATCGTCACCACCAAGGCGCCGGCGCTGCCCTCCGTCGCCGCCGGCATCGCCCCGCTGCTGGGTCCGGAGACGCCGGTCGCCTTCGTCATGAACGGCATCCCCTGGTGGTACAACGACGCGACGGCACGCGACGGCCAGCATCTCGATTCCCTCGACCCCGGCGGCGCCCTGCGCCAGGCCATCGGCATCCGCCGCACCATCGGCGGCGTGGTCTACTCGGCGACCACCGTCACCGAGCCCGGCGTGGTGATGGTCGAGACCGGCGATGCCCGCGTCATCCTCGGCGAAGTGGATGGGCGCATCACCCCGCGGGCCGAGGCGCTCGCCGCCGCCATCGCCGCCGGCGGCCTGCCGTCCCCGGTGGTGCCGGATATCCGCCAGGCGGTCTGGCAGAAGCTGCTCGGCAACCTCATGACCGGCCCGCTCTGCATCCTCGCCCGGTCCTGCATGCAGGACATCTACACCAGCGAGGCGGTGCGGGAGACCGCGGTGCGCATGGCCGGCGAGATCCTCGCCATCGCCGCCGCCGAGGGCATCACCATCCCCGGCGATGCGCCCGCCGCCCGCGTCGCCCGCTCCGCCAAGCTGCGGCACAAGCCCTCCATCCTGCAGGACCTCGAGGCCGGCCGCTCGATGGAGATCGAGGCCATGTTCCAGGCCCCGCTGCGCCTCGCCCGGGATGCCGGCGTCGCCACGCCCATGCTGTCGCTGATGGTGGCACTCGCCACCCGCAGCGCCATCGCCGCCGGCCTCTACACCCCGCCTGCGGAGACCGCGGCATGAAGATCTGCATCTACGGCCCCGGCGCCATCGGCGGCCACCTCGCCGGCCGGCTCGCCAAGGGCGGCGCCGAGGTCTCGGTCATCGCCCGCGGCGCCCAGCTCGCCGCCATCCGCGCCCGCGGCCTGACGGTCCGCACCGGCGAGGGCGACATCCACTGCCGGCCCCAGGCCGCCGAGCACCCGGCGGAGCTCGGCCCGCAGGATGCCGTGGTGGTCTGCACCAAGGTGCCGGCGCTGCCCGCCGTCGCCCGCGCCATCGGTCCGCTGCTCGGCCCGGAAACGCCCGTCGCCTTCGTCACCAACGGCATCCCCTGGTGGTACTTCGCCAGCCATGGCGGGCCGCAGGATGCCGCGCGGGTGCCGGAGGTCGATCCCGGCGACGTGGTCTGGAATGCCATCGGCCCGGCGCGGGCCATCGGCGGCGTCATCTATTCCGCCTGCTCGGTGCCCGAGCCCGGCATCGTCGAGGTCACCAGCAAGACCAGCAAGCTGATCCTGGGCGAGCCCGACGGCAGCCGCTCCGACCGCGCCCTCGCCTTGGCGAAGGCCTTCAAGCTCGGCGGCATCGCCTGCTCGGTCTCGGAGGACATACGCACCGATGTCTGGGGCAAGCTGCTGAACAACCTCTCCAACGGCCCGATCTGCACCCTGACGCGCCGCAACATGCGCGACACCTTCCGCGATGCCACCATCCGGGAGGCCGCGGTGCAGGTGGTGCGCGAGGGCCTCGCCATCGCCGCCGCCATGGGCCGCCCGGTCGCCGGCGCGGCGGAGGACCGGATCAACCTCTCGGTCGATATCCCGCACAAGCCCTCCATCCTGCAGGATCTCGAGGCCGGCCGGCCGATGGAGGTGGATGCGCTCTTCCAGGTGCCGCTGCGCCTTGCCCGCGAGCAGGGCGTCCCGGCGCCGACCCTGGCCCTGGTCGTGGCGCTCGCCGCCCAGGCCGCCGAGGCCGCCGGCCTGTACCGCAAGGAGGCATAGGATGGACTGCCTGATCGACCACATCGTCGTCGATGTCCGCGACCGCATCGCCGAGGGCGCCGCCGTCTTCCGCAAGCTCGGCTTCCAGCTCACGCCCATGGGCAAGCACAGCCTCGGCTCCGCCAATCACCTGGCCATCTTCGGACGGGACTATCTGGAGCTGCTCGGCACCGATGTCCCCGGCGGCGCCCTGCGGCCGGACCTCGCACCCTTCCCGGTCGGGCTCAACGGCCTGGTCTTCCTCGGCCACGAGTCCGAGGCGCTGAGCACCGACCAGCAAGCCCGCGGCGTCCCCGCCCAGCCGGCTCTCAGCTTCTTCCGCCCCGCCGACCTGCCCGACGGCAGCATGGCCGATGCGAAGTTCAAGGTGGTCCGGCTCGACCGCGCGGCGGCCTTCGACGGCCGGGTCTACTGGTGCGAGCACCTGACGCCGGAGCACGTCTGGCGTCCCGAATGGCAGTCGCATGCCAATGGCGCGACCGGCGTCGCCCGCATCCTGCTGAGCGTCCGCGACCCGGAGCGCCAGGCGTCGCTCTTCCGCCGGATGTTCGGCGAGGCGGCAGTCACCACCGGCACCGATGGCCGCGTCATCCTGCAGGCCGGGGAGGCGGTGGTCGAGGCCGCCCCGCATGCCGCCGTCGCCGCCGAGCTCGGCGCCGCGGCACCGGAGGCCGCCGGGCGCGGCGACCACATGGCGGTGCTCGGGCTGAAGGTCGCCAGCCTGGCGGCGACGGCCGCGGCGCTCTCGGCCAATGGCGTCACCCTGCTGGCCCCGATGCCCGGCCTGCTGCGGGTGCCGGCGGCGCAGGCCATGAACACCACCATCGACTTCATGGCGTAGCGGGCGGGGGCCGGGGGAGGGCGGTGGTGGGCAGGGCGGTCGTGGGCAGGGCGGTCTGGCCCAGCACCCAGCCCTCCCAGCGCCGGATCCAGGGATCCTCCGGCACGAAATCCGGCCGCAGCCCCTCCAGCACGCCGATCAGACCGAGCAGCCCGACCACGGAATCGAAGCGGTCCTCCCCGGCCGCATCGGTGCCGAAGCCATCCGCCACGGCCGCCGCCAGCGCCGCATCCGGCACCACCCGCCGGGCCGCCATCGCCGCCAGCAGCCCGGGTGCCACCGCCCGCCGCGCCGCCTGCACCCGCTTGCTGCCGGGCAGCTTCATGCCGCAATGGCGCAGCGCCTCGGCCGGATAGACCTCCGCCAGCACCGCCACGCCCGGCGCCAGCAGCGCCCGCAACCCGCCCTCGAAGGGCCAGAGCCGGATCGGCATGCCGGCCCCCAGCGCCGGTACCAGCCAGTCCCGCCAGGCGCTGATCGCCGCCTTGCCGGACTGGTTGGCCCCGAGCGTCCAGAACAGCGGCGCCCCGGCCGGCCGCTCCGCCGTCGCCCGGTCGCACCAGCGGGACAGCCCCTCGGGCCCGGCGAAGCCGAGCGCCGCGGCATGGGCGGCGCGGGTCATCCCCCGCACCCCGCGGGCCGGGTAGAAGGGCCGCGCCGGGCCCACCGTCTCCAGCCCCGCGCTCACCTCGAAGAAGCCGGGGGAGGCCGCCAGCCCACGCAGGAAATCCGGGAAGCCGGCTTCCGCCCGGCCCGCCGCATAGGCGCGCGGCAGCCCCAGCGGCAGGTCGAGGCCGAGCGCCACCGGCCGCCCCGGCGCCAGCAGCCCGGCGAGCAGCGCGCCCAGATCGCCCACCGGCCGCGGCGCCGCCGCCCGCCATCCGCCCGCATGCCGCCGCGCCACGGTGATCCAGCGCTTGCGTGGATCGAGGCTCCAGTCGGCATGGGCCGCAATCAGCTCATCCATGCGCCGCCCCGCCTGTGCCAGGATGCCGGGGCATATTGGGAAGGGGAATGCGATGGGCTCCTACAACAGCCTGGCCAAGTGGTTCCACTGGATCACCGTGGTGCTCCTCGGCATCGCCATCCCCTTCGGCTTCGTCATCGAGCACATCAAGGACGAGGCGAAGATGCCCTTCTACATGGTGCATGAATCGGCCGGGCTGACGATCCTCGCCGTCGCCCTGGCGCGGCTGGCCTGGCGGCTGCTGAACCCGCCGCCACCGCTGCCGGACAGCATCCCGCTGCCGCTGCAAAGGACCGCCGCCGCGGTCCACCATACGCTCTATGCGCTGCTCATCCTGCAGCCGATCCTCGGCTTCGTCGCCACCAATGCCTGGGGCTTTCCCCTGCGCGGAGAGACCGCCTACCTCGGCCTCATCGACCTGCCGAAATTCATGGAGACGAACGAGGGCCTGGCCGGGGTGGTCAGCACCGCGCATACGATCGGCGGCTGGGCCATCGTCACCCTGCTGGTGCTGCATATCGGCGGGGTGATCTTCCACCAGGCCATCCGCCGCGACGGCACCCTGCTGCGGATGGTCTGAACCGGCTGGCCTGCCCGGCGGCGGCTACAGCGGCTTCTGCGCCCGTTCCAGCAGCCGGCCGAAGAAGCCCGGCTTTTTCGCCGGGGCCGCGACCTCGGCCGCCTTGGCCGCCTCGGCCCGCTCCGCCTCGGCTTCCTTGGCCTTCAGCGCCAGCCACTTCTCCAGGCTGAGCCCCGCCTTGGCCGCCCGCTTCGCCTCGTAGGCGCGCTGGCCTTCGGTCATCTTCCGCAGATCCATGAACCCAATCCCCGCGCCGGCCCCACGGCAGGCCTCACTGGCGCCAGATGTGGCGGACCGGCCGCCACTCGGCAAGCGGGGGCTTGCCGGATCGGTGCATCTTGGTCCCTATGCCGCCCATGGAACCTCGCGTGAAGGCCAGCATCTGGGTCTCGATGGCGCTGCGGCTGGCGGATATCGCCGGGCGGAGCGGCGCGGTCATCCGCAAGGGTGACCCCGATTCGGGCGGCATCCTCTGCATCCTGCGCGGCCGCGACGGCCTGGTGGTGCTCAGCCAGGTGCGAGATGCGGGGGGCCAGTCCGCCTGGATGCGCGGCAGCGGCGCCACCCCGGTGGACGATGCCGCCGCTGACGCTTATGTCGCACGGCAAGTGAAACGCGACCCGGACTTGTGGGTTGTGGAGTTCGAGGCACCGGACCTGCAGCCCCCCTTCGAGGGCCGGATCCTGTGACCGATGGCGCACCGATATCCCTCGGGAGCCTCAACCAGGGATAGTCACGCCACCCCGTCACATTGTCGGCTTGCCTCAAGCCCCGACCCCGGGCATGACCTGAACGTGAGGTCCCGACGCGGCCTCAAGGCAAGCCTGCCATCCCGTATTCAAAGATCTGCCACAACTCGGTGCGTAGTTCCCGCCCTGCTTCTCATGAGGTCGGCTCTGGGTCGCAATAAGTTGTACCGTGCTTGACGCCCCCGTGTGGTGCGTTTTCTCGCGCGATGGTTTCAATCGTTGCCGTTCGGGTACTGTAGCGTCCCGCTCGGATTCGTTTCTCATCTGCCCCGGAGGTCCAATGGCGACGCCCCGCCCGATCCTGATCGTCGATGACGATGACGCGCTGCGCTCAACCCTGGTGGAGCACTTGGCCCTGGACGGCGACTTCTCCGCCGATGAGGCGGGGACGGCGCGCGAGGCGGAGGCGAAGCTGGCTGCGGCCGATGCGCGCTACGACGCGATCCTGCTCGACATCGGCCTGCCCGATGCCGATGGCCGCGACTTCTGCGCCAAGCTGCGGCGCGAGGGCCGCCGCATGCCCATCATCATGCTGACCGGCCATGGCGCCGAATCCGATATCGTGCGCGGCCTGGACGCCGGGGCGAACGACTATATCGCCAAGCCCTTCCGCGTGCCGGAGGTGCTCGCCCGGGTCCGCGCCCAGCTCCGCGTCTTCGACAATTCGGAAGACGCCGTCTTCACCATCGGGCCCTACATGTTCCGCCCCAGCGCCAAGCTGCTGCTGGAGCCGGTGCGCAACCGCAAGGTGCGGCTGACCGACAAGGAAAGCGCGATCCTGAAATTCCTCTACCGCGCCGGCGGCAAGCCGGTGCCGCGGCAGATCCTGCTGAACGAGGTCTGGGGCTACAACAGCGCCGTCACCACCCATACGCTGGAGACGCATATCTACCGGCTGCGGCAGAAGATCGAGCCCGATCCCTCCAATACCCGCCTGCTGCTGACCGAGGGCGGCGGCTACAAGCTGGACCCGGTCGCCACCATGCCCGTGGCCTAGGCCATGACGGGGCGCTGATGGCAGCGCCCCGTCATCACCCGGATTACTGTGTCGGGTGATTCACGCCTTTCGGCGGCCCCACCTCGGGCGACCACGCGTCAGCGGTCGGTCAGTCGCAGCTCGATCCGCCGGTTGCGTGCCAGCGCCTCCGGCGTGTCGCCGGTGTCCAGCGGCTGGTTGTCGCCGAAGGCCGTGGCCGCCACCCGGTTCGGCGGCAACCCTTCGGCCATCAGCAGCTGCGCCACGGCGATGGCCCGGGCGGCGGACAGCTCCCAGTTCGTGGCGAAGCGGGCGCTGCGGATCGGCAACCGGTCGGCATGCCCATCCACCCGCAGCAGCCAGTTCACATCCGCCGGGATCCGCCGGCCGATGTCCTGCAGCACCCGGGCGATCTCCCGGATCTGCTGCTGCCCGCGCTCCGAGAGATCGGCGCTGGCCGGCGGGAAGAGCACCTCGGACTGGAAGACGAAGCGGTCGCCGACGATCCGCACATCCGCCCGGTCGCCCAGCACGTCCCGCAGCCGGCCGAAGAAGTCGCTGCGGTAGCGCTGCAGCTCCTCCACGCGGGCGGCGAGGGCCGCATTCAGCCGGGTGCCGAGCGCGCTGATCTGCGCATCCTTGTCGCGGCCGGAGGTCTCGGCGGCATCAAGCGCCGCGGCGATCCGCGCGAGCTGCGCCCGCAGATCCTCCAACTGGCGGCCCAGCAGCGCCACCTGGGCGCGGGCGCTCTCGGCCAGCCGGGTCTGCTCCGTCGCCACGCGGGCCTGCTCGGCGGCGGCGCGCTCCAGCGCCTGGCGCCGCTGCGCTTCCTCCCCGGCGATGGTCTCGGCGGCCCGGCGGCGCTCCGTCTCGGTCGCCACCGCCCGTTCGGCGGCGATCCGCCGTTCCGCCTCGCTGCCGGCCGCCGCCTCGGCCGTGGTGCGCCGCTGCGCCTCCTCGCCGGCACGCCGCGCCGCCTCCTGCGCCTGGCGCTCCATCTGGTCGCGCATGGCCGACAGCGCCCGGATCTGCTCGGACAGCCGGGTCACATCGGCCAGCCGCGCCTCGATGGTGGCGCGATCCGCCTTCACCTGCTGGTCGAGCGCCGCCATCTCCGTCCGCATCGCGGCGAGCTGCCGCTGGGTCTCGGCCAGCTGCGCCTGGGCTTCCTGCAATTGCCGGGTCAGCCCGGCCAGCTCCCGCCGCGCCGTCTCCACCGCGCCGCGGGATTCGCCCAATTGCCGGTCCAGCTCGGCGGTCCGCGCCTCGAGTTGCTGCCGGGCCGTGCGTTCGGCGGTCAGGCTGCGGCCGGTCTCGGTCAGCCGGCGCACCGTCTGCGCCGCATCGCCGCCGGCCGCCTCGGCCCGGCCCAGCGCCTCGGCCAGCTGCGCCTCCAGCGCCGCGATCCGCTCCGGCCCGCCGCGGCTGGTCAGCTCCAGGTCGGTCAGCCGGGCGGTCAGCCGGTCCCGCTCGCCGCGCACCGCGTCGCGCTCACCCGAGAGCCGGTCCCGCTCGTCGCGCATCTCCCGCAACTGGGCGAAGAGGGAATCCCGCGCCGTGGCGGCCGCCCGCAGCTCCTCGGCCGTCCGGGCCAGGGCGCTGCGCAGCTCCCCGGCCTGGCCGCGCTCCAGCGCCAGCAGCTCGGCCAGCTCGGCCACCTGCTGGTTCAGCCGGTCCAGCGCCCGGTCGCGCGACGAAAGCGCGACGCTCAGGAAGCCCTGCGCCAGCACGAAGACCATCAGCACGAAGATGATGACCATCAGCAGGGTGGAGAGCGCATCCACATAGCCGGGCCAGGCATCCAGCCCGCCGCCGCCGCGCTGCCGCCGGCGGTTGTTGGACAGGGCCATCGCCTAGCGCAGCGCCGTCATCGCGGCGATTCCTCGGCCAGGGCGGCAATGGTGCGCGCCACCAGCTTGATCTCGCTGCGGATCTCCGCCGTGCTCTGGACCCGGCCCTGCGCCACCTCGTCCACCAGCCGGCCGAGGTAGATCTCCGCATTGCGCAGATGGCTGCGCACCGTCTCGTCGATCGCCGGCGAAGCCTGCACCTCCGCCAGCCGCGCCAGCACCGGGCCGAGCTGCGCCTGCTGCTCGGCGACGCGCAGCATCAGCGTCTGGCTCGCCCGCATCTGGTCGGTGAGCGCCGAGAGCCGCTCGGTCAGGGTCAGCATGGCCTGGCCGGTCTGCGCCCGGCCTTCCTCGCCCCGCACCAGGATGCGCTGCAGGCCTTCGAGGTTCTCCGCCGTCTGCTCCAGCAGCGCCTGGACATAGGCCGGGACATTGCCGCCCTCGCCGGGATTGTCGCCCAGCACGCCGGAGGAGAGCCGGGTCAGCCCGGCCAGCCATTCCTCCAGCTCGTTGTAAAAGCGGTTCTGCGCCTGCCCCGCCGTCAGGTCGAGGAAGCCCAGCACCAGCGCCCCGGCGAGCCCCAGCATGGAGGAGCTGAAGGCCGTCCCCATGCCCTTCAGCGGCTGGGCGAGGCCGGTCTTCAGCTGGTTGAACAGCTGGTTCAGGTCGCCCGAGCCGACCGACATGCCGCCGATCACCTCCGACACGGAGCCGATGGTCAGCAGCAGCCCCCAGAAGGTGCCGAGCAGGCCGAGGAAGATCAGCAGCCCCGTCATGTAGCGCGACAGCTCGCGCGATTCGTCGAGCCGGGAGGCGATGCTGTCCAGCACGCTGCGCATCGCCGGGGCCGAGAGCGAGAGCCGGTCCGACCGCCGGGCCGAGAACATGCTGGCCATCGGCCCCAGCAGCTTCGGCGCCGCCTGGGCCGGGGCGCCAAGCTTCGGCGCGCGGAAATGCTCGAGCCAGGCGACTTCCGGCCGCAGGGTCAGCACCTGCCGCAGGTTCCAGACCACGCCGATCAGCAGCACGCCGAGGATCAGCCCGTTGAGCAGCGGGTTGGAGCCGAAGGCCCCCGCCAGCTCCGTCGCCAGCAGCACCGCGACCGCGCAGACCACGGCCAGGAAGCCGACCATGCGCCAGAGAAAGCCGAGCGGCGGGGTCATCCAGCTGTCCTCATCGCCTGGGCCATCGAATCATCGGGCACGTCATTTCGCCGCCTCCGGCTGGGGCGGCTGCACATCCACCGCATCCGCGGCATCGGCGGTCCGGCCCATCGGCCGCAGGTCGATCCGGGTCGGCGCCAGCCCTCCGGCGACCAGCGCCTGCTTCACCGCCAGGCTCCGCGCCAGGCTTAGCCGCCGCGCCACGGAGACATCCGCCGTCGGCCCCGAGGCCTGGCCGGTCAGCACGATCCGCCCGTCCGGCCCGGCGGCGAGACGCCGTCCCAGCTCGGCCAGGGTTCCGGCGGCGGCCGGCGGCAGCACCCCCGCCCCGGTGGCGAAGCGCAGCCGGAAGCCGCCCTGCGGCAGGGCCTCCATCCCCGGGGGGAGGGCCAGCGGCGGCATGGACTGGGCCGCGGGCGGCGCCTGCGCCGGGCGAGGAGTGGGGGACAGGCTGGGCGGGTTCGGTGGTGCCAGGGCCGGGGCGGCGGGCAGGGGCTCCGTTGCCGCATCGGCGGCGGCAGCGCTCCCCGGCAGCGCGGGTCCGCTGGCCGCGACCTGCCGCGGCTGCAGCGCCGCCGGCCGCGTCCGCACCCCCGGATCGCCACCGGGCGCCGGCTGGGCCAGGGGTGCGGAGGCCGGCACCAGCGCGGCGCCCAGCACCAGGCCGAGGAATCTTGCGTAAGGGGTCACGCCCGGCAAACTAGGCCAGCGCGGCGGGCCGCGTCCATGGCGGCAGCCCCGGTTTCGCGGGCCGTTGCGCGATCAGCCCGCCTGGCGTGACCGTCCGGCCTCAGCGGCGGCGATCCCCTCGACGACGATGTCCCGAAGCTTGCCGTGCAACGCCTGATTGCCGGCCACCACATTGCCCTGGGCATAGGGATCGCCGCCCTCGGGATCGGTCACGAAGCCACCGGCCTCCTTCACCATCACCAGCCCGGCGGCCATGTCCCACTTGTTCAGGTTCAGCTCCCAGTAGCCGTCGTAGCGGCCGGCGGCCACCCAGGCCAGGTCGAGCGCCGCTGCGCCGAAGCGCCGCACCCCCGCCACCTGCGGCATCAGCCGCGCCAGGGTATGGCTGAACTCGGCCCGCTTCGGCGCCGCGGCGAAGGGGATGCCGGTGGCGAACAGCGCCTCCTTCATCTCGCGCCGGCCGGAGACCCGCAGCCGCTTGTCGTTGAGGAAGGCACCCATGCCCTTCTCGGCCCAGAACAGCTCGTTCGCCGCCGGGTTGTAGATCACCCCGGCGACGATCTCGGACTTCTCGGCGCTGATCCGCTTCTCGATCCCGACGCTGATCGCCCAATGCGGGATGCCGTGCAGGAAATTGGTGGTGCCATCGAGCGGGTCGACCACCCAGCGCCATTCCCAGTCCTCGGCCCCATGCACGCCGCTCTCCTCCATGAGGAAGGCGAAGTTCGGCCGCGCCCGGCCGAGATCGGCGCGGAGGGATTCCTCCGCCCGGATATCGGCCTGGGAGACGAAGTCCCCCGGGCCTTTCGCCGAGACCTGCAGCTGCTCGACCTCGGCGAAGTCGCGCAGCAGGCGCCGGCCGGCCTTCTGCACCGCCGAGACGACGACATTGAGGGCGGGCGAAAGCCGGGGGGAGGAGGGGGCCAAGATACTGTCCTTATCTGCCGCGGTGGATCAGCCCTTGGCCCGTTCCACGTAGGAGGCGTCCTCGGTCTTGACCACGACCTTCTCGCCGGTGGTGACGAAGGGGGGCACCATGGTCTTGATGCCGTTCGAGAGCATCGCCGGCTTGTAGGAGGAGGTTGCGGTCTGCCCCTTCACCACCGGATCGGCCTCGACCACCTCGAGCGTCACCTGCTCCGGCAGGGTCATCGCCACCGGCTCGCTCTCGATGAGGCGGACGTTGACGGTCATGTTCTCGACCAGGAAGGGCAGGCGGTCGCCGAGGATGTCCTTCGGCACCGACGTCTGCTCATAGGTCTCCGGATCCATCAGGATCAGCGTGTCGCCCTCGGCATAGGAATAGGTGAATTCCTTGTCCTCGGTCATCAACCGCTCGACCACATCCGCGGTGCGCCAACGCTGGTCCTTCTTCGACCCCGTCTTGATGTTGCGCATGTCCACCTGGATGATCGCGTTGCCCTTGCCCGGGATCATGATGTTCTGCTTGAGGATGGTGTAGCGCTGGCCTTCGAACTCGATGACCATGCCGGCACGCATCTGGTTGGCTTGCATCTTTGCCATGGGGCGGGACCTGCCGTGTGGGGTTGAATGAGCGACGGCGCCCCGGCGGAGCCGGCGCGTTGGGTGGCCGGGTGTAATAGCGAAGGAAGCAAGTGGCAACCGTCCGCTGTCAGGCCTCGAAGACCGGCCCCAGCGGGACCTTGCCGCCGCCGCCCGGCGTTTCCTGCACATAGGTCGGCCAGGCCAGGCCGGTCACCCGCCGCCGCAGCCCCCGCAGCAGCGCCCGGCCTTCCTCGACCGGCACCGCGAAGCGCGCCGTCCCCGGCGCCGCATCCAGCTGGTGCAGGTAGTAGGGCTTCACCCGGGCCCGCAGCATGGCCCGGAACAGCGCCTCCAGCGCCGCCTCGCTGTCGTTCACCCCGCGCAGCAGCACGCTCTGGCCGAGCAGCACCACCCCCGCCCGCTGCAGCCGCCCCAGCGCCGCGATGGCCTCGGCCGAGAATTCCCGCGCATGGTTGGCATGGACACACAGGTACAGCGGCTTGCCCAGGTCGAGGGCCGCCGCCATGGCCGCCGTCACCAGCCCCGGCGCGGCGACCGGCACCCGGCTGTGGATCCGCAGCAGCTCGATATGCGGGATCGCCGCCAGCCGCCGCAGGATCTCCCCCAGCCGCCGGGCCGAAAGCATCAGCGGGTCGCCGCCGGTCAGGATCGCCTCCCGCACCGCCGGCGTCGCCTCGAACCAGCCGAGCGCCGCCTCCAGCTCGGCCTCGCCCAGCACCCCGCCATCCGGCCCCACCGCCTCCCGCCGGAAGCAGAAGCGGCAATAGACCGGGCAGGCCAGCAGCGGCTTCAGCAGCGCCCGGTCGGGGTAGCGATGCACCACCCCGGGCAGCGGGGTGAAGGGCGCATCCGCGGTCGGGTCGGCGTTCTCGTGCGCCGCCGTCACCAGCTCCGCCGCATCCGGGACGTATTGCCGGGCGATCGGGTCGGCCGGGTCCGCCCGGTCGATCAGCCCGGCGACGGCCGGCGTCACCGCGATGCTGTAGCGGGCGCCGACCCGCGCGGCCCCGGCCAGCGCCGTCTCGGGGATCAGCCCGGCGGCAAGGAGATCGGTGGCGGAGCGGAGCGTTCGGGGTGCCATGGTGCGGCCAGGGCTAATCCCTGGCATGATCGGCTGCAATGGCCTCCCTCCCGACCCGACTGCCCCTTTGGCATCCCGAAGCCCTGGCGAACCGGCTGCCCTTCCTCCGCCGCCGCGCCACCCTGACCGCCGCGACCCGCGCCTTCTTCACCGAACGCGGCTTCACCGAGGTGGAGACCCCGAGCCTGGTCCCGGTCCCCGGCATGGAGGTCCATCTCCACGCCTTCCGCAGCGAATACGTCCCCCATCTCGGCGTCGGCGAGCAGCGCACCCTCTGGCTCCGCACCTCGCCGGAACTGGCACTGAAGCGCCTGCTGGTCGCCGGCGCCGGCCCGGTCTTCGAGCTGGCCCGGGTCTGGCGCAACGGCGAGGCCAGCCCGCGCCACGCCCCCGAATTCACCATGCTGGAATGGTATGCCCCCGGCCTCGGCCTCGCCGGGCTGATGGACCAGGCGGAGGCCTTCATCCGCGCCGTCTGCCCCAGCCATGTCACCCATCTCGATACCACCACCAACCTGCGGCTGCCCTTCGAGCGGCTGACCATGGCCGAGGCCTTCCACCGCTGGTGCAACGGCCTCGACATCCTGGCCACCGAAGGGGATGCCGCCGCCCTCGGCGCCGCCGCGGCGGCCATCGGCATCCCCCCGCGTGAGGGCGAGGGCTGGGAGGACCTGTTCTTCCGCCTGCTGCTGGAACGGGTGGAGCCCAACCTCGGCCGCGACCGCGCCACCTTCCTCACCCATTGGCCGGCGCCCCAGGCGGCGCTCGCCCGGCGCGACCCCGCCGACCCCCGCGCCGCCCTGCGCTTCGAGCTCTTCGCCGCCGGGCTCGAGCTGGCCAATGCCTTCGACGAGCTGACCGATGCCGCCGAGCAGCGCGCCCGCTTCGCAGCCGACGTCGCCGCCCGCCGGGCGCTGCACCCCGGCGAGGGCTGGGACGTGGACGAGGATTTCCTCGCCGCGCTGGAACACGGCATGCCCGCCGGCAGCGGCATCGCCCTCGGCTTCGACCGGCTGGCCATGCTGGCCAGCGGCGCGCGGTCGATCAGCGACGTGCTGTGGCTGCCCCAGTTCTGAGCGCCGCCAGCATCCCGTCGCGGCTCTCCCGCGGCAGGAAGTAGAAAACGAAGACATAGGGGTCGGAAGCCGCGAAGACCGTCGGATCGGCGCTCGCCACCTGCATGGTCGCCCGGTCGAAGCCGGCCATCGGCCGCCAGTCGTCCCAATGCTCCCAGAAGCCGTCGTAGCCCAGCGCATCGAGATAGGCCGGCACCGCCCAGGTCGCCCCCGGCCGGTGCCGCTCCTCGATCTCGACCGAGAGCACCGGGCGGCAGCGCAGCAGCGTCTCCCGCCCGCCGCGCAGCACCTCGTACTCGGCGCCCTCGGCATCCAGCTTCACCGCCGTCAGGTCATCGAGGCCGAATTCATCGAGCCGCCGCAGCGGCACGGTGACGCGCTGCTCGGCGACGCGCGACCCATGCCCGGCGTAGTCCTTGGCCATGCTGGCCCATTGCTCGTTCGGCACGCCATCCACCACCGGCAGACGCAGCACCGCCTCGCCGACCGCATCCCCCAGCGCCTCCTCGCGGATGGTGACGTTGCCGAGGCCGGCGACGGCCGCCCGTAGCCTGGCGAAGCTCGCCGGCAACGGCTCGAAGGCCAGCACGCGGGCGCCGGGGAGGGCGGCCAGCGGCAGGGTGAAGCCGCCATCATGCGCGCCGACGTCCAGCAGGGTGCCGGGCCGGTGCAGGCAGCGATGGAAGCCGATCTCGTCCACTAGGCGGTCGCCCGCAGCACCCTGTACCGCCCCGTCTCGAGCTGCGCACCGGCGACCACGCCCGTGACGGCGCTGCCGCCATCGAGGTTCAGCCGCCCCTCCGCCAGCACATGCGGATCCTCCATCCCGGTGAAGGGCTTCTGCTTGGCCGGCGGGGTATGCCCATGCACCACCACCGTGCCGCCGAAGCCGCCGTGCCAATCGAGGAAGCCGCCGGTGATCCAGGCCCAGTGCTTCGGCCGCCGCGCGATGTCGTCCCAGGGCAGCGCCAGGAAGGCGTCCCGGTCCTGCGCCGGGTCCAGCCCGGCATGCACCAGCAGCAGGTTGCCGATCGCCACATGCGAGACCGCCCGGCCCAGCGCCGCCTCCGTCCGCTGGCCCAGTGCCGACCGCAGCATCGCCGCATCCGGCACCTGCCCCAGCTGCCCGCTGGCCGCCTGCAGCTCGCCCAGCATCGTCTCGCCGTTCAGCGAGAGCCAGAGGTCGCGCGCCGCGGCATCCCCGCGCGCCGCCAGCAGCATCATCTGCTCATGGTTGCCCAGCAGCCGGTCCACCCGGGCAATCCCCGGCACCGGCTCGGCCTTGGCCCAGCGCCGCAGGCAGCCGATGCCATCCGGCCCGCGATCGATCATGTCGCCGAGGAAGACCAGCCGCGGCGCCGCCACCGGCAGCAGCCCGGCGATCCCGGCCAGCATCGTCTCGAACAGATCCGTGCAGCCATGCACGTCGCCCACCGCGAAGACCGTCTCGCCGGCGGTCTCGATGGGCGCCGCGATCCAGTCCCCCGCCGTGAACATCAGCCGGCCGCCTCCAGGATCGCCCGGTTCATCGCCTTGACTCCCGCCGCCGACCCGTCCGGATGGTTCCAGACCGCGCCCACCACCGCCAGGAAATTCGCCCCCGCCTGGACCAGCGGCGCGCAATTCGCCGCGGTGATCCCGCCGATGGCCACCGAGGGCACCTCGAAGACCTCCGACCACCACTCCAGCACCTCCAGCTCGGCGGCCTCGGTGACGTCCTTGGTGGTGGTGGGGAAGAAGGCGCCGAAGGCGACGTAGTCGGCGCCCTGCTCGCCCGCCCGCATCGCCAGGTGGCGGCTGCCGTGGCAGGTGACGCCGAGGATGCGGCCGTCCAGCAGCTTGCGGGCCGCGACGTGATCGCCATCGGATTGCCCGAGATGCGCCCCGTCGCAGCCCATCTCCACCGCCAGCGCCGCATCGTCGTTCAGCAGGAAGGCCACGTCCCGCGCCTGGGCGATGGGCATCAGCTCCTCGATCGCCCGCCGCACCTCGTCCGGCGCGGCATCCTTCAGCCGGAGCTGCAGGCTGGCGACATCCCCGGCATCCAGCGCCTGCGCGAGGGTCCAGGCAAAGCCCGGCGGCAGTACGGGCGGGGTGATCAGATAGAGGCGGCAATCGGGTTCCATGCCCCCTCTTTGGCGCGCCGCGCCCGCTTTGGGAAGCGTCTCAGCCCGGGACCGCCACCGCCCCCTGCATCAGCCGCCGCTGGGTGCGGAAGACCACCGCGCTTTCGGCCTGCCAGCCGTCGTTCCCCAGCCGCACCTCCGCCCCCACCGTCAGCATGCCGGAGGGATGCGCCACCCGGATCTCCTCCGGCCGCACCCCGCGCCGCGCCAGCGCATGCGGGATGCTGCCCTCGATCCGGCAGGCGACGGCGAGGCCCATCGCCCCGGTCATCGGCACCGCCCGGTGCGGCCGCTCCATCGAGAGCATCCGCACCGTGACGTCATGCCCCGCCGGGTCCAGCACCTGGCCGTCCAAGGTCCGGGCCGCGGTCGGCCCGGCGACGAAGGCGATGCGCGGGCTGGCCAGCCCCACCGCCTCCGGCGTCGCGCCCAGCCCCATCGCCACGCCGGCGATCCGCCGGATGCGGTCGAGCAGCGCCATCAGGTCCGGCCGCGCCTCGATCTCCTCCGGGCTCTCGGCCCCGGTCAGCCCCAAATCCCGCGCATCGACGAAGGCCGCTGGGTTCGCCGCATCCACCAGCGTCGCCCGCAGCGGCCCGAAGCCCGGTACCTCCAGCACATCGACCACATTGCCGCTCGGCAGCAGGGCAGGGGTCTGCGACCCGCCCGGCGAGAGGAAATCGAGCCGGATGCGCGCCCCGGTCCCGGCGACGCCGGCGATGGCGAAGTCGCCCCGCACCTCCGCCTTGCCGTCCCGCACCGGGAAACGCGCCTCGATGATCTTCCGGGTGTTCACCTGATGGATGCGCACCAGCGCCTCCCCATCCGCCACCCGCACCAGCCCCTCATCCACCGCGAAGGGGCCGACGGCTGAGGACAGGTTGCCGCAATTCCCCTTCCAGTCGACCACCGGCCTATCCACCGCCACCTGGGCGAAGGTGTAGTCGACATCCGCCTCCGGATGCGTCGGCGGCCCGATGATGACGCCCTTCGACAGCGAGGAAATCCCGCCCCCCATCCCATCGAGCTGCCGCCCATAGGGATCCGGGCTGCCCAGCACGCCGAGCAGGATCGGGTCGATCGCCGCGCGGTCGCCCGGCAGGTCCCGCGCATGGAAGAACACGCCCTTCGACGACCCGCCGCGGATGAAGGCCGCCGGGATGAAGTCCTGGGTCATGGCTTGCCTCCGGCAAGACGGCTCACGCCGCCACCTTGCCGCTCAGCACCCGCCACACCTTCTCCGGCGTCACCGGCATGTCGATATGCCCGACCTCCAGCGCCTCGCAGATCGCCGAGACGATCGCCGGCGGCGCGCCGCAGGCCCCGCCCTCGCCGGCGCCCTTCACCCCGAGGTCGTTGTTCGGGCATGGCACGATGTTGAAGCCGAGGTCGAAGTCCGGCGCATCGGCCGCCCGCGGCATGCAGTAGTCCTGGAAGGTCGCGGTCAGGAACTGCCCGCTTTCCTTGTCGTACAAGGCATGCTCCAGCAGCGCCTGGCCGATGCCGGACATGATGCCGCCATGGCTCTGCCCATGCACGAGCATCGGGTTGATGACATTGCCCACGTCGTCCACCGCCGCATAGCGCACGATGGCGACCTGCCCGGTATCCTCGTCGATCTCCACCTCGGCCACGTGGCAGCCATTGGGGAAATTGCATTCCGTGTTGCGGGTGTACAGCAAGGCCTCGTCCAGCCCCGGCGCCTCGCCCTCCGGCGGGCTCTGCGCCGCCTCGTAGACGCGGTCCCAGCCGACGCTCAGGTCGGTCCCCGCCACCCGGAAGGTACCGCGGTCGAATTCCACGTCATCGACGCCGGCCTCCAGCAGCTGCGCCGCCAGCCGCCGCCCCTTGGCGACCACCAGCTCCGAGGCCCGGCTGATCGCCACGCCGCCCATCTGCGAGGAGCGCGAGCCGCCGGTGCCATTGCCCTGCTCGACCACGTCGGTATCGCCCTGCACCAGCCGCACCTTCTCGAAGGGCACGCCGAGCTTGTCGTGCAGCACCTGGGCATAGGCGGTCTCATGCCCCTGGCCATGGCTGAAGGTGCCGACCGTCACCGAGACCATCCCATCCGGCTCGAACCGCACCCGCGCCCATTCGCTCGGCTGGCCGCCCGAGGCCTCGATGAAATAGCCGATGCCGATCCCGCGCCGCTTGCCCTGCGCGGCGGCGGCCGCCTTCCGCGCCGGGAAGCCGTCCCAGTCCGCCAGCTTCAGCGCCATCGCCTGGGTCTCGGCGAACAACCCGCTGTCGATCGCATTGCCGACGACGTTGGTATAGGGGATCTGCTCCGGCCGGATGTAGTTGCGCCGCCGGATCTCGTCCCGCCCGATGCCGAGCGCCGCCGCACCCTTGTCCAGCAGCCGCTCCAGCACATAGGCCTGCTCCGGCCGCCCGGCGCCGCGATAGGCGTCCGTCGGCGTGGTATTGGTGAAGACGCAGCTCACCTGGCAGTTCAGCGCCTGGATGTCGTAGACCGTGCCCATGATCCGCCCGCCGGCGACCGTCGGCACCCGCGGCCCGAAATCCTGCAGATAGGCGCCCATCGCCGCCAAGGTGCGGATCTTTACCCCCAGCACCTTGCCATCCGCACCCAAGGCCATCTCGGCCTTCGTCACATGGTCCCGGCCATGCGGGTCGCACTGGAAGGTCTCGGTCCTGCCGCTGATCCACTTCACCGGCCGCCCGAGCCTCTTCGCCGCCCAGAGCACCATCCCGGACTCCGGAAAGATCTTCCCCCGCAGCCCGAAGCCGCCGCCGACATCCGGCGAGATCACCCGCAGCTTGTCCTTTGGCACCTTCAGGATCAGCTTCGCCAGCCCATCCTGCACCCGCATCACGCCCTGGGTCGGCGAGTGCAAGGTGTAGCTCCCCGTCGCCGCATCGTATTCGCCGAGCGCGACGCGCGGCTCCATCGGGTTGCCGACCAGCCGGTTCTGCACCAGTTCGACCGAGACGGTATGCGCCGCCTTGGCGAAGCCCGCTTCGGCCTCCGCCTCCCGCCCGCTGTCCCAGAGCACGCAGAGGTTGCTGCCATGCTCCTCCCAGATCACCGGCGCCTCCGGCTCCAGCGCGCCGCCGGTATCGGTGACGCTCGGCAGGATCTCGTACTCCACCTCGATCAGCTCGGCGGCGTCCTGCGCCTCCGCCCGGCTCTCGGCCACGACCAACGCCACCGGGTCGCCGACGAAGCGCACCTTGCTGGTCTGCAGGATCTCCCGCGGCGTCGGGAAGAGCTTGGCCCCGCCCTTGCCCGGCACGTCCACCATGACCGGGAAATGCCCGATCCCGTCGGCCGCCGCATCCCGCCCCGTCAGCACCGCCACCACCCCCGGCGCCGCCCGGGCCGCCGCGACGTCGATCGAGACGATCCGCGCATGCGCATGCGGGCTGCGCAGCACGTAGGCATGCGCCTGGCCCGGGGCGCTGATGTCGTCGGTATAGGTGCCACGCCCGGTCAGCAGCCGGACGTCTTCCTTGCGCCGCACCGGTTGGCCAATGCCGAATTTATCCACGTTGCCACCCCATTCGCTTCGGGTGGGAGGAAAGCCTTGTGGAGGGAGGAAGGCAAGGCTTGGGCGTTGCTGCAGGCTTTAACCTGAGCGCCACCAGCAGGTTACGTGAGGCAATACAGAGTGCTGAACATCTCTGCATAACGGGATGGCCCCTCATCCAATGTTTATAAGGGCCTCATTCAGCATCCAGGAAAATAAATATTTGCAGATGCCGTTCCAAATTGGGGTGTTTCAGGCGCGGTTATTTTGTGGCAACTTGGCGGTGTCAGGGGGCGTTGTCTGAGCCATCACGTTTACACCAAGGATGACTTATGGCTAAGCACGACGACATGCCGCGGCACGATGACCCAACCGAGCTTGAGCCGCGGCCGCAACCCCTGCCTGACAGCGGGCCTACGGCGACGCTTGCCCAGTTACGCCAGGACATCGTGAGTGGGTCGACGGGCGACAAGGTTGCTGTCCTAGACCCGTCGATGGCCTCTCTCGGGACTGACGATGAAGCCGCTGGCGAGCCTCCGTCGCCGGAGATGATCGCGGCGGTCCGCGAAGCCGAACGTTCGGAGAAGCACTCACCTCTGGTGCCAACCGATGCCCCAGGTGATCCAAGGCGCTTGAAGATGGTCGGAGCCATTGCCCTGGCGGTGGTTCTGGCAGCAGTCATGCTGTGGGGTTCGTTCGCCTGACACGCTGCTGACATGACGCCGCGGACATGATGTGCTTCGGTTTGACGGCTGGTATCCGGCGCGATGGCCCAGCTGCCGCAGCCCGCTACCCCGGGGCTGCTTAGGGGCTCCGCCGCCTCGCCTTTACCATCCTGAAGTCCAACCGCCGACGCTTACTCTCACGGGACCGCTTCCGCGCCGTCATCGGCGCCCTCGTTCGCCGCCTCAACCCTCCGCGTTCCGGAGGGTTGAACAGCCCAGGGTCAGGGCCGGGCTTCGGCTCCGGCGGGGGCCTGGGGGCTGGTCCCCAACCTTCCCTGGCCTTCCCCCCCTGGCGCCCCGCGCCGATCTGCGCCACCAAGGCCCCCAAGACCAACCTCGGGAGAGACGGCATGGCGGGCCTCCGCTTCGACCTACGGGACACCCCACCGGGCGCCCCCGCCCTCCGCGCCAGCCTCCGCGCCTTCCTGGCCGAGGCCGGGCGCGACTGGCCGCCCATCGTCCCGGCCTATTCCTGGATGGGCTTCGACCGCGAATTCTCCCGCGAGGTCGGCAAGCGCGGCTGGATCGGCATGACCTGGCCCGCGGCCTATGGTGGCGGCGAGCGCAGCGCCATGGAGCGCTACGTCGTGCTGGAGGAGATGCTGGCCGTCGGCGCCCCGGTCGGCGCCCACTGGATCGGCGATAGGCAATCCGGCCCCCTCATCCTCCGCCTCGGCACCGAGGAGCAGCGCCGCGAATTCCTCCCCCGCATCATCCGCGGCGAGTTGGCCTTCGCCATCGGCCTGTCCGAGCCCGACAGCGGCTCCGACCTCGCCAGCCTGCGGACGCGCGCCGAGAAGGTCCCCGGCGGCTGGCGCATCAACGGCCGCAAGGTCTGGACCACCAACGCCCACCGCTGCGACTTCATGATCGCCCTGCTGCGGACCGGCCCCGCCCAGGACCCCAAGGCCCGCCATCAGGGCCTCAGCCAGTTCCTGGTCGACTGCCGCCTGTCGGGCATCTCCATCCGCCCCATCCTCGACCTGGTGGGGGAGGAGGGCTTCAACGAGATCACCTTCGACGACGTCTTCGTCCCCGATTCCATGCTGGTCGGCACCGAGGGCCAGGGCTGGGAACAGGCGACCGCCGAACTCGCCTTCGAGCGCGCCGGTCCCGAGCGCTACCTCTCCTCCCTCCCGCTGCTGACCGAGGCGCTCGACGACCTCCGCGCCGAGCCCGCCGCGCCAGAGGCGGTCGGCCGCCTGCTCGCCCGCGCCGGCACCCTGCGGCAGATGTCGCTCGCCGTCGCCGGCATGCTGCAGGACGGCAAGACGCCCGCGCGGGAGGCCGCGCTGGTGAAGGACGCCGGCAACGACTACGAGCAATCCCTGCCCGAGAAGATCCGCGCCCTGGTGGACCCCGCCCGCACCCCGCCGCAGGTGCAGGAGATGCTGGGCCTGATGACCATGGTCGCCCGCAGCTACAGCCTGCGCGGCGGCACCCGCGAAATCCTGCGCGGCATCATCGCCCGCCAGCTGGGGCTCCGCTGAGCATGAGCGAGATCCGCGACATCCTGGTCGAGCAGGTCGAGCGCCTGCTGGCCGACCGCTCCAGCCCCGCGCTGCTGCGCGCCGCCGAGACCGGCACCTGGCCGGAGGCCCTCTGGGCCGAGGTCGAGTCGCTCGGCCTGCCGCTGGCCATGCTGCCGGAGGACCAGGGCGGCGCCGGCCTCGGCTGGGGCGATGCGACCGCCGTCTGGCACGTGCTCGGCCGCCACGGCGCGCCGGTGCCGCTGGCCGAGAGCATGGCCGCCGGCGGCCTCCTCGCCGCGGCCGGCATCGCCGCCCCCGCCGGGATGCTGGCCCTGGTGGTGCCGCGGGAGCCCGGCCTGCCCTGGGGCCGCAAGGCCGACCACCTGGTCGGCATCGTCGACGGCAGCCTGGTCCTGCATCCGGCGACCGCGCATAAGCATGCCCGCCAGCCCATCTCGCGGCTGCCCTACGACAGCCGCGTGCCCGGCCCCCGCACCGCCGCCGCCGCCCTGCCGCCGGCGCTGGGCCCCGATGCCGCCCTGCTCGCCGGCGCGCTGCTCCATGCGGCGCTCATCGCCGGGGCGCTGGAGGCGGTGCTCGACATGACGGTGGACTACGCCAATACCCGCAAGCAATTCGGCCGCGCCATCGGCGGCTTCCAGGCGGTGCAGCAGCTGCTCGCCCGCTGCGCCGGGGAGGTCGCCGCCACCGCCGTCGCCGTCGCCAATGCCGGCCGCGCCGCCGACCGCCGCGGCCTGGCGGGGGCCGAATTCGAGATCGCCAGCGCCAAGGTCGTGGCCGGGGAGGCCGCCGGCATCGCCGCCGACATCGTCCACCAGGTGCATGCCGCCATCGGCTTCACGGATGAACACCCGCTGCACCTCTTCACCCGCCGCCTCTGGGCCTGGCGCGATGCCTGCGGCCCGGAGCGCCTCTGGGCCGGCCGCATCGGCACCGCCGCGCTCGCCCGCGGCGGCAGCAATCTTTGGGCCGACCTGACCAGCCGAGACGAGGAAACCGCCGCATGACCGACTACGTGAAATACGAGCAGGACGGCCCGATCGTCACGCTCACCCTGAACGCGCCGGAGAAGCGCAACGCCATCTCCACCTTCCAGGATTGCGACGACGTCGTCGCCGCCGTCCACCGGGTGAACCGCGACCGCTCGGTGCGCTGCGTCATCCTCACCGGCGCCGGCACCGCCTTCTGCGCCGGCGGCGACCTCAAGGCCATGCGCGACCGCCGCGGCATCCTCGAGGGCAGCCATGCCGACGTGCGGGAGAACTACCGCCGCGGCGTCCAGGCCATGGCCAATGCGCTGTATGACTGCGACGCGCCCACCATCGCCGCGGTGAACGGCCCGGCCATCGGCCTCGGCCTCGACGTCGCCTGCATGTGCGACATGCGCATCGCCTCCGACAAGGCCGCCTTCGCCGAGAGCTTCGTCAAGGTCGGCATCGTCCCCGGCGATGGCGGCGCCTGGCTGCTGCCGCGCGTCGTCGGCATGTCCGTCGCCGCCGAGATGAGCTTCACGGGTGACCTCCTCTCCCCGCAGGAAGCCAAGGACGTCCGCCTGGTCTCCAAGGTCGTCCCGCATGAGGAGCTGATGGCCGCCGCCCTGGCGCTCGCCGGCCGCATCGCCGCCAACCCGCCGGAGATGGTCCGCATGACCAAGAAGCTGCTGCGCGAGGGCCAGCACACCCGCCTCTCGACGCTGCTCGAGATGTCCGCCGCCTTCCAGGCCCTGGCGCATACGACGGAAGACCACAAGGAAGCCGTCAACGCCATGCTCGAGAAGCGCAAGCCCACCTTCACCGGACGCTGACCATGTCGCCTTTCACCGGCCCGCGCGGCACCATCGCCGCGCTGGAATCCTCCAAGATCCGGGAAGTCTTCAACGCGGGCCAGGGCATCCCCGGCCTCATCCCGCTCTGGGTCGGTGAGGGCGACATCGCCACGCCCGATTTCATCCGCCGCGCCGCCGCCGACTCGCTCGCGGCCGGGGAGACCTTCTATTCCTCGAACCTCGGCATCGAGGAGCTGCGCGCCGCGATCTCCCGCTACCAGCGGCGCCGCGGCCGCAGCATCGGGACCGACCGCATCTGCGCCACCAGCAGCGGCGTGAATGCCATCATGCTCGCCTGCCAGGCGGTGCTCGACCCCGGCGACCAGGCGGTGACGCTGGCGCCGCACTGGCCCAACATCGGCGCCATCCCGCAGATCCTCGGCGCCGACCTCCGCACCGTGCCGCTGCACCTCTCGCAAGGCCTCTGGCGCGTCGATGTCGAACAACTCCTCGCCGCCATCACGCCGGCGACGAAGCTCGCCCTGCTGAACTCCCCCGGCAACCCCACCGGCTTCGCCTTCACCGCGGCGGAACAGCGCGCCATCCTCGACCACTGCCGCCGCACCGGCACCTGGATCCTGGCCGACGAGGTCTACGACCGGATCTACTTCGAAGGCGCTTCGGCGCCCTCCTTCCTCGACATCGCCACGCCCGAGGACCGGGTCATCAGCGTCAACAGCTTCTCCAAGTCCTGGGCCATGACCGGCTGGCGCCTCGGCTGGCTGGTGGCGCCGCCGGCGCTGCTCGATGGCCTCGCCAAGATCGTCGAGTACAATACCTCCTGCGCCCCGGTCTTCGTGCAGCGCGCCGGCGTCGCCGCGCTGGATGAGGGCGACGACTTCGTCGCCGAGCTGGCCGGGCGCTTCCACCGGCTGCGGGACATGACCGCCGCCGCGCTGGCCACCATCCCCGGCATCACCGCCCCGGTCGCCTCCGGCGGGCTCTACAGCTTCTTCCGGGTGGCGGGCCTGACCGACAGCCTGGCCGCCGCCAAGCGCATGGCGCATGAGGCCAAGGTCGGCCTCGCCCCCGGTTCGGCCTTCGGCCCGGGCGGGGAGGGGCATTTCCGGCTCTGCTACGCCCAGCAGGACGCGACCCTGGCGGAGGCGCTGGACCGCCTCACCGGATACCTGCGGAAGGGCTAGGCCTCACCCTCGGGCGGCCGCATCGCCTGGTCGAGCAGCGCCACCGCCTCGCCCTGCATCCGGGTCATCAGCGCGGCGATCTCCTCCGCCGTCTGCAGGCTCAGCGCCCGCGCATCCGCCAGCATGGCGACCACCGCCTGCGCCTGTTCCGGCGGCGCCTCGGCCGTGGCCACCCGCCGCGCCGTCTCGGTCATCTGCGCAAAAGTCCGGCGGGTCAGCGCCGCATGCTGCGCCGCCGCCTGCTGCATCCAGCCCAGCGCCAGCCGGTTGGCGGCCGTCACCATCTCCAGCCCATGCCGGTGCATCGCCAGCAGGTCCGGTGCCTGCGGCGGCACCAGCGGCCGATACCTGTCACCATCCATCGAAACCATGCCCGTCATTGCCGATCGGGGACGAAGCATGCCGGGGCCGCGCCGCCCGCGCCAGCGGGATCTGCGCGGCCGCCCGGCGGCCGGAACGAGCGGGAGCCAAGCCCCCCGGCCGGGCGTTCCCTGGTGCGCAACCCGCCCGAGGAGTTCCCACGATGGACCATCTGCAGGACATGCTCCGGACCCACCCGCACCAGCCGTCGGCGATGGAGACGATCCGCGCCTGCATCGAGGCCTGCTTCGACTGCGCCCAGACCTGCACCAATTGCGCCGATGCCTGCCTGGCCGAGCCGCACCTGCCGGAGCTGGTGCATTGCATCCGCCTCAACCTCGATTGCGCCGACCTCTGCGGCGCCGCCGGCCGCATTGTCGCCCGGCTGACCAAGCCGAACCGGGCGATGACCGAGGCGGCGCTCCAGGCCTGCCTCACGGCCTGCGGCGCCTGCGGCGACGAATGCCGGCGCCATGCCGGCATGCATGCGCATTGCCGCATCTGCGCCGAGGCCTGCGACGCCTGCGCCAAGGCCTGCCGGGCGCTGCTGGACGAGATGGCCTAGCCCGCCGCCACCATCCGGCGGGCGCCGGTCAGGCCAGCGCCCGCCGCCCGCCGATCATGCCCTGCTGGTCCAGTACCTCGGCGATCTGCACCGCGTTCAGCGCCGAGCCCTTGCGCAGGTTGTCCGCCACGCACCAGAAGGCCAGCCCATGCGGCACGGTCGGGTCCGCCCGCATCCGGCTGACGAAGACCGCATCCTCGCCGACCGATTCCAGCGGCGTCACGTAGCCGCCGTCCTCCCGCTTATCGACCAGCTGGATACCCGGCGCGTCCCGCAGCGCCTCCCAGGCCGCCTCCACCCCGATCGCGTCGTGGAACTCGGCCAGCACGGAGACGCCATGGCCGATGAAGACCGGCACCCGCACGCAGGTCGCCACCAGCAGCACGTCGGGGTCGAGGATCTTGCGGATCTCCATCGCCATCGCCCATTCCTCCCGCGTCGCCCCGTCCTCCTGCACCGCATCGACCTGTGGGATGCAGTTGAAGGCGATCGGCTTGGGGAAATGCTCGACCGTGGGCTGGTCGTTCACGAAGCTGCCCTTGGTCTGGTTGAACAGCTCGTCCATCCCCTCCTTGCCCACGCCGCTGACCGCCTGGTAGGTCGAGGCGACCACCCGCTTCACCCGCGCGATGTCGTGCAGCGGCTTCAGCGCCACCGCGAGCGGGATGGTCGGCCCGGTCGGGCTGGCGACGATCCGCCGCTTCGCCGCCCGCTTCAGCGCCTGGGGGTTCACCTCCGGCACCACCAGCGGCACGTCGAATTCCATCCGGAACCGCCCGCTGTCGTCGATCACCATGCAGCCCGCCGCCGCCGCCCGCTGGGCATGGGCCGCGGCGATCGCCTGGCCGGCGGCGAACAGCACAAGGTCGGTGCCCTTGAAGTCGAAGGTCTCGACGTTGCGCATCTTCAGCACCGTCTTCTCGCCGAAGGAGACCTCGGCCCCCACCGCGCGCGGCGGCGCCAGCCCCACCGCCTCGCCGACCGGGAAGCCCCGCTCGGCCAGGGTCTTCAGCATCTCCCGCCCCACCGCCCCGGTGGCGCCGACGACCGCGACCCTGTAGCTCATGTTGCGCTCCTGTCCTGATTGCGGCCCTGGCATATGGGCATGGCCGCTGCTTAGAGCACGCCTGGGCCCAGGGTAAGCGGCTCGGCCGCTTTGCCGCGCCGCCGCGGAACCCGCGGCCGGGACGGTGGTTTCCGCCCCGACGGTACCGCCCGTCGCGCGTGCCGCTTGATGTGGCCGCGCCGTGCCACCACAATGACGGCGGCAGCTTGCCGCAACGATAATCTCCGCAGGAGGACCTCATGGCCTGGACCAAGCCCCGCGTGACCGAAGTCTCGCTCGCCCTCGAAATCAACAGCTACGCCTGCGCCGACGTCGGCTAAGGCTGGCCGGCCACCGCCGGCCCTGGGAAAGCCCCGCACCGGCCTGGCCCGGTGCGGGGTTTTTTCTTGGCCGTATCCCGCTCCCCTGCTGCCGCTCACACGACTGTCATCGCTGCAATCGCATCGGTTTGCGCATGCTGTCCCCCGAGACCGCCGGGCCACGGCGGCAGGATGGGGGAGGCGACCATGAAGCGATCCATGTTGCTGCTCGGCGCGGGCCTGGCCCTGGCGGCACTGCCCGCCCTGGCCCAGCCGCAGGCCCAGAATTCGGCCCAGAACCAGGCCCAGAATCAGGCCCAACCCGGGCGCGCCCAGACCAATACCGGCGGCGCCGTCCCCGGCGAGACCGGCCCCAATGTCCGCCCGCCGCCCACCGGGCCGCTGCCCACGCCCGGCCAGGGCAACCTCGACCGGCTGCAGCAATTCCGCACCACCGGCACCTCCATGGCGATCGAGACGGTGCCGCAGGAAGGCCGCCGCGCCGATGCGCTGCGCCGCAACCTGGAACAGATCCGCCTGCCGGAAGGCTTCAGGATCGAGCTCTTCGCGGTGGTGCCGGATGCCCGGCACATCGCCGTCGGCCCTTCCTCCGGAGTCATCTTCGTCGGCACCCGCAAGCAGCGGGTCTGGGCGGTCACCGACCGGGACCGCGACCGCGTCGCCGACGAGGTGAAGGTCTTCGCCCCCTCGGTGCAGTTCAGCGTCCCCAACGGGGTCTGCTTCTCGCCCGACGGCATCCTCTACATCGTCGAGCACAACCGGGTCATCGCATTCCCCGCCGCCGAATTCTTCTACGAGACGCCGGATGTCGCGGCCGAGATGGTGGTCCCCCAGGGCCAGCTCATCCCCGCCGCCGAGGAGAGCTTCAACCACGGCGCCCGGGTCTGCCGCATCGGCCCGGACAACAAGCTCTACGTCTCGCTCGGCCAGCCCTTCAACGTGCCGAGCCCGGCCAAGCAGGAGATCTTCAGCCGCGTCGGCATGGGCGGCATCATCCGCATGGAACGCAACGGCCAGGGCCGCGAGATCTATGCCCGCGGCATCCGCAACAGCGTCGGCATCGCCTTCCGCCCGAATACCCCCGCGGGGCGGCCCGAGCTCTGGTTCACCGACAACCAGGTCGACGGCATGGGCGACGACACGCCGCCCGGCGAGCTCAACCGCATCACCGCGGCCAACCAGAATTTCGGCTTCCCCTGGTTCGGCGGCGGCAGCGTCCGCACCCAGGAATACCGCAGCGCCCAGCCGCCGGCCGAGACGGTGCCGCCGATGGTCGAGACCGCAGCCCATGCCGCCGACCTCGGCCTGACCTTCTACGACGGCCGCATGTTCCCCGAGGAATACCGCGGCGCGATCTTCAATGCCCAGCATGGCTCCTGGAACCGCACCCAGCCGGTCGGCGCCCGCATCATGGTCACCTTCCTCAATGCCGATGGCACGGTGAAGGAACACAAGCCCTTCGCCGAAGGCTGGCTCGATGCCGAGACCAACGAGTACCTCGGCCGGCCGGTGGACGTGGCGCTGCTGCGGGACGGCTCGATGCTGGTCTCGGACGACATGGCCGGCGCCCTCTACCGGATCTCCTACGACCGGCGGCGCTGATGCGGCTGCTGCTGGGCCTCCTGCTCGCCTGCGCCATCCTGCCGGCGCAGGCGGCCGACCCGCGCGCCGGCCGCCGCCTGGCCGGCGCTCGCTGCGCCGTCTGCCACGGCAACGACGGGATCGCGGTGCAGCCGGACGCGCCCAACCTCGCCGGGCAGAACCCGGCCTACCTGGCTGCCCAGCTGGAGGCCTTCCGCAGCGGCGCCCGCCAGCAGGAACAGATGAGCCTGATGGCGCGAGAGCTGACCGACGCCCAGATCGCCGACCTCGCCGCCTGGTACGCCGCCATCGAGGTCACCGCCACGGTGCCCGGCCGCTGAGGCCGGCCCGGAATCGACCCGCCGGCCTGGCGGTGCGATAGAGGGCACCGCAGGAGGGTGTGCAGGACCATGGCCAGGGCGTTCCGATGAGTCTGCGTGCCATCGTCCTCGGCGCCGGCGCCGGTGGCGGCTTCCCGCAATGGAATTCGGCCGGCCCCGGCTGCCGCCGCGCCCGCGCCGGCGACCCCGCCGCCCTGCCGCGCACCCAGGCCTCGCTCGCCGTCACCGCCGATGGCGACCGCTGGGTGCTGCTGAATGCCGCCCCGGACCTCCGCGCCCAGCTCGAGGCGACCCCGGCGCTGCACCCGCGCCCGGCGCCGCTGCGCAACTCGCCCATCGCCGCCGTGGTCCTGACCGGGGCCGAGGTCGATACCATCGCCGGCCTGCTGACCCTGCGGGAGGGCCACCCCTTCGCCCTCTATGCCGCCCCGGCGGCGCTGGAGACCCTGGCGGCCAATCCCATCTTCCTCGCGGTAAACCCCGCGACGGTCCCCCGCCGCAGCCTGCTGCTGGACGCACCGCTCGCCCTGGCCGATGCCGCTGGCACCCCGCTCGGCCTGACGCTCGAGGCCTTCGCCGTCCCCGGCAAGGTGCCGCTGTTTCAGGAACAGGGGCAGGACCCCGGCCGGGCCGACGACGGCGAGACCATCGGCCTCCGCCTCTCGGCGGCCGGCCGCTCCCTGGTCTTCATCCCCGGCTGTGCCGCCATGACCCCGGCGCTCGCCGCCCGGATCGACGGCGCCGACTGCCTGTTCTTCGACGGCACCCTCTGGCGCGACGACGAGATGATCCGCGCCGGCGCCGGCCCCAAGACCGGCGCCCGCATGGGCCACATGAGCATCGACGGGGAGGGGGGCACGATCGCCGCCCTGGCGGGCTTGCGGATCGGCCGCCGCATCCTCATCCATCTGAACAACACCAACCCCGTCCTGCTCGCCGACAGCCCCGAACGCGCCGCGGTCACCGCCGCCGGCTGGGAGGTCGCGGCGGACGGCATGGAGATCGCGCCGTGAGCGACACCGCTTTGCTCCCGCCGGAGGAGCTCGAGGCCCGGCTCCGCGCCATCGGCGCCGAGCGCTACCACATCCTCCACCCCTTCCATCACCTGCTGCATGGCGGCAAGCTCAGCAAGGCACAGGTCCAGGCCTGGGCGCTGAACCGCTACTACTACCAGGCCAGCATCCCGGCGAAGGACGCCTCCCTCGTCGCCCGGCTGCCGACGCCGGAGCTGCGCCGCGAATGGCGCCGCCGGCTGGTGGACCACGACGGCGACGGCACCCATCCCGGCGGTGTCGAGCGCTGGCTGCGCCTCACCGACGGCCTCGGCCTCGACCGCGACTACGTCGTCTCGCTGGAAGGCCTGCTGCCGGGCACCCGCTACGCCGTCGATGCCTATGTGAACTTCGTGAAGTACCGCAGCGTGCTGGAAGCCGTCGCCTCCTCGCTGACCGAGATGTTCTCGCCCGACATCATCTCGCAGCGCGTCTCCGGCATGCTCCGCAACTACGATTTCGTCTCGGCCGAGACGCTGGCCTATTTCACCCCGCGCCTGACCCAGGCGCCGCAGGACGTGGCCTTCGCCATGGACTACGTGAAGCGGGTGCCGACCACCCGCGCCGAGCAGGAGCAGGTGATGGCCGCGCTGCGCTTCAAATGCGACCTGCTCTGGGCCCAGCTCGACGCCCTGCACTTCGCCTATGTCGAGCCGGCCCTGCCGCCGCCCGGTGCCTTCCGGCCGTGACGCCGGAGGACACCCCCCGCCTCGCCCGCGGCATGAAGCTGCGCGAGGACAAGGCCCGCGGCCAATGGGTGGTGCTCGGCCCCGAGCGCATGTTCGTCCCCGACCCCATTGCCCTCGAGATCCTCCGCCTCGTCGACGGCGCCCGCAGCATCGATGCCATGGCCGATGACCTCGCCGCCCGCTTCGCCGCCCCGCGCGCCGAGATCCTGACCGATGTCCTCGCCATGCTCGACGACCTCGCCGCCAAGGGCGTCGTCGCCGCATGACCGACGCCCCCCTGGCCCTGCTCGCCGAGCTCACCCACCGCTGCCCGCTGCGCTGCCCCTATTGCTCCAACCCCACCGCGCTGACCGGCGTCGCCGAGGAGCTGGACACCGCCACCTGGGCCCGGGTCTTCGCCGAGGCCGCCGAGCTCGGCTGCCTGCAGCTCCACCTCTCCGGCGGCGAGCCGACCGCCCGCCGCGACATCCTCGACCTGGTCCGTGCCGCCGGCGCCGCCGGGCTCTATACCAACCTCATCACCGCCGGCGTTCTGCTGGACGCCGGCCGCCTGGCGGCCCTCGCCGAGGCCGGGCTCGACCACCTCCAGCTCTCGGTGCAGGACGCCGAGGCCGGCTCCGCCGACCGCATCGGCGGCTATGCCGGGGGGCATGCGAAGAAGCTCGCCATCGGCCGCCTCGTCACCGCCGCCGGCCTGCCGCTGACCCTCAACGCCGTCGTCCACCGGCAGAACCTGGACCGGCTGCCGGCGCTGATCGACATGGCGTTGGACCTCGGCGCCGGCCGGCTCGAGGTCGCCCATGTCCAGTACTACGGCTGGGCCTTGCGCAACCGCGACGCCCTGCTGCCGACCCGCGCCCAGCTCGAGGCCGCGACCGCGACCGTCGAGGCCGCCCGCGCCGCCCATCGCGGCCGGCTGGTCATCGACTACGTGGTGCCGGACTATTATGCGAAGCGTCCCAAGGCCTGCATGGGCGGCTGGGGCCGCCGCTTCCTCGCGGTCTCCCCGGCCGGCCGCATCCTGCCCTGCCATGCGGCGGAAAGCCTGCCCGGCTTCGACTTCCCCAATGTCCGCACCTCCTCGCTCCGCGCCGCCTGGGAAACCTCCGAGGCCTTCGCCCGCTACCGCGGCACCGGCTGGATGCCCGAGCCCTGCCGCTCCTGCGACCGCGCCGAGATCGACTGGGGCGGCTGCCGCTGCCAGGCCTTCGCCCTGACCGGCGATGCCGCCGCCACCGACCCGGCCTGCGCCCTCTCGCCCGATCACGGCCTGCTGGCCCTCGCGGTCGAGGAGGCGGCCGGGGCAGGGGAGGGCTTCACCTACCGCGAGCCAAGGCCGGAACCTCGCCGCGCGCCCGGTTGACCCATGCCTGGCACCGCCCACCTCTAGCGGCATCATCCGAAGGATACCCCCATGTTCATGCGTGCCGCCACCACCGCCACCGCTGCCGCCGGCATGGCCGCCGCCGGCCTCGCCTTCGCCGCCGGGCTCGGCACCGGCGCTGCCCTGGTCGGCGGCGCCTGCCTCGCCCGCCGCATGATGAAGCAGCGCAATTCCTGGAAGGACGACCACGACAGCGTCTCCGCCAGCGATACCCTGGCCGACGACATCGGCCCGGCACCGGGCGCCAACCCGATCTGAGCTCCGGACCGGGCGCGGCGGGGGCCCAAGCCTCGCCGCGGCTTTCGGCTTCCTGACCGCCGCTGCCGGTTCCGACGGAACATTCTGCCGCGACCGCCGTTGAGCCCCGGGATCACCGCGGCCCCGGCATCTCGCCAGCCTGCCCGTCGCCATGGAATACCGAATGCCGGCGCGCCTGCGTGCTTGTCTCCTCACCCTGCCGCTGCTGCTGCAGCCGCCGCTTGCCGTCCCCCTGGGCGTCCTGCTCGCCGGCGGTGCCGCGACCGAGGCGGCCGCCCAGGCGCGCTCCAGCGGCGGCTATTCCCGGCCCCGCTCCGGCGGCTATTCCCGCACCCCGTCCTTCGGCGGCGCGCGCGTGTCGCCGCGCACCCCCTCCACCCGCGGCAGCTACGGCGGCAGCGGCGGCTATTCGCTGCCGTCGCCCAGCGCCCGCCGCCCCTCCATCCTGCCGCCCGGCAGCAGCTCCGGCTGGGACCGCGGCTATTCCCAGGAACGCTCCTCCGAGGCGCTGAACCGGATGCGCCGGCAGCAGCAGGAGGCCACGCGCCCGCAACTGCCCCCCGCCACCTCGCAGCCCGGCGGCGGCTATGCCGGCAATCCCGCCACCCGCAACGGTGGCTGGTTCCGCGACCGCGGCTTCTCGCCCGGTGGCTTCCCCGGGCTGGGCCAGGGCGGCTGGGGCCAGGGCCGCTTCGGCCTCTGGAGCGGCGTCTTCCTCGGCTACCTGCTGAGCAACCTCGGCCGCGCCGGCTCCACCGATTTCTTCCACAACCACCAGGACGACCCCGGCTACCGCGAATGGCGCGCCGAGGCCGAGCGCCAGGCGCAGGACAATGGCGAGATCCGCCGGCAGCTCGACGAGCTCGACCGCCGCCTGGCCGAGCGCCGCGATCAACCGCGCGACCCGAACTACCTGCCGCCCGACGTCCCGCCCGAGGTCGCCATGGCGCCGCAGGACGATGTCCGCACCCCCACCACCGCGGCGCCCGCGGAGGCGGCCGGCACGCCCTCGCTGCTCTGGCTGCTGATCCTCGGCGGCGGCGGCGCCTTCGCGCTGCTGGCCTATCGCCGGATGCGCACCGGCGCCGGCACCGCGCCTGCGACCGGAGGCCGCGACATGCGCCCTGCTGCTCCACGCCCCGGCACTCCAAGACCCGGCGGCGATTTCAGCGCCGCGCCGCGCTTCCGCCTCGGCATGACCCTGACCTGCGACCCGACGCCCTTCCTGCTCGGCGGCGCCGCGCTGAAGGTGCCGCCGCCCTCCTTTACTCAGGGCAGCCCGCAGGTCAGCGTCCAGGCGATCGGCCGCATCCGGGAGGGCTCGGAGGAGTTGACCCGGCTCTACCTGCCGAATGGCCAGGGCTATTTCCAGATCCACCTGGATGCCCAGGGCCAGATGGACGAATGCCGCTACTTCGCCGTCATCGACGAGGTGACCCCGGCCGATGCCAATGAATGGTCCGCCTGGCTCGACCCGCAGCAGGGCATGATCGGCTGGCCGGAATTCCAGACCAAGGACGGCAAGACCTATGCCCGCGCCTGGGCGCCCGGCGACAACCCGGTGCCGCCGCGCGACATGGTCGAGACCATCGAGACCCTGGAGGGTACCCGCGAGCTGCGGATCCAGGCCATGCTCTATGCCGCCCCGACCGGCGCCGCGCCCCCGGCGCCCCAGGCCGAATACCTCCTGGTCTCCGCGCTGGAGGCGGGGGACCGCGCCGGGGTCGAGATCCGCGCCGGCATCGACATCAACCCCGCCTCCCTTTCCCTCACCTGAGGATCCCCGCCTTGGACAGCATCCTGGACACCCTGCGGCTCGGCCTTCCCGTCCTGGTCCTGCAGATGGCGATCACCCTGGCGCTGCTCGGGGCCGGGATCGCCGCCTACATGGCGGTGACCCCCTTCCACGAGATGCGGCTGGTCCGCGCCGGCAACGCCGCCGCCGGCATCGTGCTGATGGGCGCCATCGTGGCGCTCGCCATCCCGCTCGCCGCGACGCTCGGCAGCAGCCTGGTCACGCTCGACATCCTGCTCTGGGGCATCGTCGCGGTGGTGCTGCAGCTGCTGGCCTTCCTGCTGACCACCGCCCTGTTCCGCGGCCTGCGCGGCATGATCGAGGCCGGCAACATCGCCGCCGCCTGCGTCGTCATCGGCATCCAGCTCGCCGTGGCGCTGATCAACGCCGGGGCCATGGCCGGCTGACCGACCCCGCAATTCATTCGAGGAACCCCGCCATGATCTCATTCATCCGCAACCTGGTTGGCGTGAAGACCGACCAGGCCGTCCAGGGCGCCGTCGAGGCCCTGGTCCGCTGGGACCCCAAGGCCGCCACCGAGGCCGAGCTGCGCACCATGGAGCAGCACCTCGACCAGCTCGGCCGCCAGGTGGCGGAGGCGCGCCAGGCCTATGACCGCGAGCGCCGCGAGGCCGAGACCATCACCCAGCTCTCCCGCCAGCGGATGGCCGCCGCCGAGCAGCTGCAGCAGCGCATGACCGCCGAGTCCGACCCCGCCCGCAAGTCCGAGCTGGAGCGCAGCCTCGGCACCCTGGTCGGCATGCTCGAGCAGATGGCGCCCGAGGTGGACCGCGAGACCCAGGATGCCGAGGATGCCGGCCAGTTCCTGAAGATGCTCGAGGACACCTATGCCCAGGCCGGGGCCAAGCTGAAATCCGCCCGCGACGCGCTGAACCGCGCCCAGCGCGACATGACCCGCGCCGAGCAGCAGCGCGAGGTCGCCGAGCGCCGCGCCGAAGGCGCCCGCCAGGCCGCCGGCCTTTCCAGCGCCACCAGCGGCCTCTCGGTCGCGCTGAAGGCCATGCAGGACAATGCCGCCCGCAACCTGGCGGTGGCCGAGGCGGCCAATGCCAAGGCCAAGCTGCTGGCGCCGAGCAAGCCGGAGCAGGACGACCCGAACATCGCCGCCGCCATGGCCGCGGCCTCGGGCAAGGCGCTGCCGCCGACCAATATCTCGGACCGGCTGGCCGCCCTGCAGCAGCGCCTGCCGGCCGGCCTGCCGCGGCAGATCGCCGGCCCCGGCCAGGGCTGACACCCCCCGGCTTTCCACCACCCGACCCGGGCGGCTAGCATCCGCCGCCCAGGGGAGGGGCCGGTCCATGATTCTCATCGCAGGCGGCGGCGTGGGTGGCCTCACCCTCGCGCTGATGCTCCAGCAGCGCGGGCTGGCCTGCACCGTCCTCGAAGCGGCCTCGGAAGTCCGCGAGCTTGGCGTCGGCATCAATACCCTGCCGCATGGCATCGCCGAGCTGGCGGCGCTCGGCTTGCTGCCGGCGCTCGATGCGGCGGCCATCCGCACGCGGGAACTCCGCTACCTCAACCACCTCGGCCAGACCCTGTGGTCGGAGCCGCGCGGCCTGCACGCCGGCCATCCCATGCCGCAATTCTCCATCCACCGCGGCCGGCTGCACGGCATCCTCTGGCGCGCGGCGGCCGAGCGGCTGCCGCCCGGCGCCCTCCGCTGCGGCCTGCGCCTCGCGGGCTATACCCAGGACGGGGAGGGCGTCACCGCCCGCTTCGCCGTCGCCGATGGGGCCGAAACCACGCTGCGCGGCAGCGCCCTGGTCGGCGCCGACGGCATCCATTCCGCGCTGCGCGCCCTGCTGCACCCGGCCGATGGCGGCATCCGCTGGCAGGGCATCCAGATGTGGCGCGGCGCCGTCGACTGGCCGGCCTTCGAGACCGGCGACGTCATGCTCATCGCCGGCGACCGCCGCGCCAAGCTGGTCTTCTACCCCATCGGCCCCGGCAGCACGCCGGACCACCGCCTGACCAACTGGGTCATCTATGCCCGCACGGGTTCGGGCGAGACGCCGCCGCCCCGCCGCGAGGACTGGTCCCGCCGCGGCCGCCTCGCGGACGTCCTGCCGCTCGCCCGCCGCCTCAAGCTGCCCTTCCTGCCGGTGGAGGCGATGATCCGCGCCTCCCCCGACCGGCTGGAATACCCGATGTGCGACCGCGACCCGCTGCCCTGGTGGACCGAAGGGCGCGTCACCCTGCTCGGCGACGCGGCGCATCCGATGTACCCCGTGGGCTCCAACGGCGCCTCCCAGGCCATCCTGGACGCCCGGGTCCTCGCGGACCTGCTCGCCGCCGGCCCCGCCCCCGCCGCGCTGGCCGCCTACGAGGCCGACCGCCTGCCGAAGACCGCCGCGCTCGTCGCCAGCAACCGCCAGGGCGGCCCCGAACGGGTCGTCGACGTCGTGCACGACCGCGCGCCCCGCGGCTTCACCCGAATCGAGGATGTCATCGCCATGGAAGACCTCGCCGCCATCGCCCGCGGCTATGCCCAGACCGCTGGCTTCGGGACCCCCCGCTGATGCCCGGCCGGATCCTCACCGAATTCCGCGAGAGCCCCACCACCGGCCGCGTCGCCTGGGTCACCATCGACAACCAGGCCAAGCTCAACACCCTCAACCCCGCGCTGATGCAGGAATTCGCCGCCGCCATGGCCGCCCTCTCGGCCGATGACGCGCTGCATGCCGTGGTGCTGACCGGCGCCGGCCCCAAGGCCTTCGTCGGCGGCGCCGACATCGGCACCATGGCCGCCATCGAGGATGCCGCCGGCGCCGAGGCCTTCATAACCCTGGTGCATGGCTGCTGCCGCGCGGTGCGGGACTGCCCGGCCCCGGTCATCGGCCGCATCAACGGCTGGACCCTGGGCGCCGGCCTGGAACTCGCCGCCGCCTGCGACCTGCGCCTCGCGGCCGACCACGCCATGTTCGGCATGCCGGAGGTCCGCGTCGGCATCCCCTCCGTGGTCGAGGCGGCGCTGCTGCCCGGGCTGATCGGCTGGGGCCGCACCCGCCGCCTGCTGCTGCTGGGCGAGACCATCGGCGCCGCCGCGGCGCTGGACTGGGGCTTCGTCGAGCGCATCGCCCCCGCCACCGGCCTGGACGCCGCCGTCGAGCACTGGCTCGCCCATCTCGGCGCCGCCGGCCGTCAGGCGCTGCGCATCCAGAAGGCGCTGATCCGCCAGTGGGAGGGGCTGCCCACCGGCCAGGCCGTCGCCGCCGGCATCCCCGCCTTCGCCAGCGCCTGGGCGACCGAGGAGCCCCGCCGGATGATGCAGGCCTTCCTGCAGCGGCCGCGCGCCGGGAAGGGCTGACCCGGCGCCGCCCGTCACCGGCGGTAACACGGATCGCAGCACTGTGAGTACCTGGGGATGCGACCGGCCCCCATCGTAAGGCATTGCAATTCTGTCACCAGGACGGACCGCCCCCTCGGTCGCGCCCGTCGTGCAGGAGCACATGTCACCCGTCGTTCACCCCCCCAGGTCGGCAACCCCACCCTTCCAGGGCTGGGACTCCCAGGCGCGCCAGGCAACCGCACGTGTCACCGCCGCACCGGCCGGTGGCAGCGAGGGGACTGCGGCCGATCGCCGCCCACCCGCGGCAGAACCGGCCGCGGCAGCACCGGCAGCGGCCAGGGCGCCGGCTGCGCCGCGTCCCGCCGCGCCGCCATCCCAGGGCCCGTGGCTGCGGCTGCACGGCTGCCGCGTGGGCGGCCATGTCCTGCCCCTGGTCCTGCTGCACCCCCGTCACGGCATCGCCATCGCCGGCGGTCCGGTCGAGTCCGTGGCGCTGGTTCGCCAGCGGCTGGAGCGTGCCCGGTTCCCGGCCATCTTTCCCGGCGTCCTGCCGATCCTGCGCCTGTCGGGTCCCGACAGCCCGGTCGAGCGCGCCTTCGCCGGCGGGCCGACCGTCAACCTGCCGGGCGGCGACGCCTGGGTCGCCATGGCCCGCCAGGCGCTCGAGACCGAGGCCTCGCCGGCCCTGCCGGCCCGGGTCGGCATCCGCGCCCGGCGGCGGCAGCAGCGGCACCGGCTGCTGCTGGCCGGCAGCCTGGCGTTCCTGCTGCTGGGCGGCAGCGGCCTCGGCCTCCTGTTGCTCACCCAGAAGACCGGCCCGGGCGGCGACCCGGCACCCGTCCTGGCGACCCGGACCGATCCCGCGCCCGCCGCCCCGATCGCCGTTCCGGCCCCGCCGGCCGCCGCCACCGTGGGTCCGCCGGCTGCCCTGCCGGGCCGGTCGGTGGATCGCCCCGGCCTCTCGCCCGCCCTCCCCGCCCCGCCCGCCCCCC